>JAKOPX010000085.1 GCA_029778665.1 Bacillota bacterium
CGTATACAGTACCCAACTGCTGAAGACCATTCGCCGCTACAAAGAGGCTGTAATAAGCAATGCCGTAAAGAAGGAAATAGTGCAGCTCCTTTCCGGGCTGAATATTACAGACAGGGAGGCAAGGAAAAAACACGTTGCCGATATCAAAGCCATGACCCGGGCAAAAGACGTATGTCCCCGCTGCGGACAAGCATTGGTGACCCGGGCGGGAAGGTACGGGGAGTTTATCGGTTGTTCCGGGTATCCCCAGTGCAGGTATACTGTTCCAGTAAGGAAATGAACATATTCCGAATCTGTACGGGCAGAAAAGTATAAGGTATATTGATGCATTTGCAGGCAGTGGAGAGATTAACATTCAAGGAAGCGGTAAGGTGCCGTGTCTCCGCAACTTACCTTTTGGGGCGAGGAATACGAAAAGATGTCCATAGAAGTGATGGAGCAGTACATTCTAAAACGGCTAAAATCAGTTTTCCCAGCGGTATCTCCTCATGCTTTAACGCTTAGGTCAAAGCGGACTAATACTCCTCTTTTTTTACTTTGCTTTGCGACAAGTAATCCTTCGCCTGCAGCAATTAA
Organism: Bacillota bacterium; assembly: GCA_029778665.1. Classification (GTDB taxonomy): domain Bacteria; phylum Bacillota; class Clostridia; order Acetivibrionales; family DTU013; genus DTU013. The sequence continues at coordinate 577 of JAKOPX010000085.1, forward strand.
ATTAGCACTGAAAGGCGCGGATTATATCCTGACGCATACCTGATGAATGAATATGTCTCGAATGGGGGGGGGGGTATTATGGCCAGAACTAAGATTGAATGGACTGAAAGCACATGGAATCCGGTTACAGGGTGCACCAAGGTGTCCGATGGGTGTGGCAACTGCTACGCCTGTACGATGGCAAATCGTTTACAGAAGATGGGTAATTATAAGTACAGAAACGGGTTTCGCGTTACTCTCCATGAAGATTGCTTGCTGGATCCGCTGTCCTGGAAGAAGCCGTCGCTTATCTTTGTCAACTCCATGTCGGACCTGTTCCACGAAGATATTCCCGCGGAGTTTGTAAAAGCATTTTTTTTGTGATGAATAGGGCTAAATGGCACACCTTTCAAGTTTTGACCAAGCGGGCAGAGCGACTGTCCGAGCTGGCTTCAGTATTGGTTTGGAGCGATAATATCTGGCAAGGCGTAACGGTAGAAAATGAGAAGTATAAATTCAGGGTTGATTATCTCCGGAAGATTCCCGCCGCGGTAAAGTTTATCTCGTTTGAGCCGCTGATCGGTGATGTCGGTCAGGTAAATCTGGAAGGCATTGACTGGGCTATTGTCGGCGGGGAAAGCGGTTTCAATTGCAGGCCGATGGAATTGGATTGGGTACTCAATATCAAGCGCCAATGCGAGACTCAGAACACCCTGTTTTATTTTAAGCAATGGGGCGGAGTGCGGAGACAAAAAAACGGCCGCTTGCTGTTGGGCCGCACCTGGGATGAAATGCCGGCGCTGAAAACCGGCAATTAGGATACCGGCCGGGCAGGTTTGTCCCGGGAGCGTGCTATTATATATCTGTCAGCACAAAGGGAGGTAGACTGTATGCCCCACCTGAAGATATGGCAGCAAGCTCAGAAAGAGATAGAAGAGACCGTCGCTAGAGTGGAGTCATCCCTTGATCACCTTTCCCGGGAGCGGGAAGAGTTGCAGCAGCGAATTGCCAAATATCGTGAGGACGTAAAGCATGCCGACAGCAAGGACAGGCAGTTCCTGTTGTCCGACCTGGCTTTTATGCTGGAAGAAGAGGCCCGATTGGGCACACGCATTGAGGATATGAGCGCCGGCTTGTCCAGCCCCTATTTCAGCAAAGTCGTTTCCGACGAGGCTATTTACATATCCAAGTACTTTTCGGACCCCGACTACAACTTGGTCAAATTTACATCACCCATCGCCGTCCTC
>JAKOPX010000503.1 GCA_029778665.1 Bacillota bacterium
CTGCCAGAATCCCCTTTCGTTCTGTTCGTCTTCCATGGCCCTGACGAACGGGTGGCTGTGCACCCTGTCGTATGCGTCCTGGTACTCAAGGCTGTCCGGGCTGATTTTTTTGAATTCCTTCAGCAGGATGAATGCAGGGATAGGATCAGGCTCCATGTCCAGGAGTTTGTCGACGATAATGTCCAGATCGATCATGGTTTTTCACCGCCTTGCAGTAGTGTGCTGCCGCATCTTCAACAGCCAGGTGATTTATAGTTGAAGCCCGTTGGCACGGCCAACATGTCAGTGATCGAGGGGCATGCTTCAGCTTTTTCGCAGTTCCTCCTTCAATCCAGCAAACGGGCTGCTCTCTTCTGTCCGCTCATCAGGAACCGCCGTGTATCTGCCTATCGACGCAGCGATGCCCGAGATCAGTGACGCCACATAAGCGACGGCTGCAATATACAATGGCGCGAAAAATGTGGTATAGTCGTAAGCTGTCTGTGTGGTCTCCGAAAAGTCAGTCAGTACCGTTTCGGCAAAGCTTATCACTTCGTCCGCGTAATAAGCGAAAATGGCAAAGTTGACAATAAAACTGATGAAGACCAGTATCGTGGCAATAATGGGTCCTGAACGCACCGTCCTGAACGTCAGTCCGACAGATGCCAGGATCATGATGAATGAAGCAATGCCAAGGAACGATGGCTCCAGCAAATTGGCGCCTTTTACCTGTTCAAGTACTTCCTGGCCGATTTCACCGGCAATACCTTCATCGCTTATCGCATCACTCATTTTTATCCCTCTGAACCTTACATCTGCCCAGCCCTTTCCAAGCATCATATTGTATCCTGAAAACGATAACCCGCTCCCGTCAGGCAGGTCTATGCTGAACCACCGGAAAAAACAGCATGCCAGGATGACCAGCAGCGATATGCGCAGTGCGGTTCGCCTTTTCCTGTTTTCAAGTTTTCGCCTGGTTTTCATTGTGCCGCGCCTCTTTCCCATGTATGTCCTGTTCCCGTTTCTGCTCTTTCAGCGAAAAAAAGCCACTTAACTATGATAATTCTGCTAACAATGATAATTCTGCATTATTTTGCATAACCCTTCTTTTTTCTCACGCATCGGCATAAGATAAGCGGCTGCCGCGGAATATCGTTCCGTTTTGGAAAACTTCATTCCGAACATAATATAAAAACTGGTATAATCATATTGGAAAGAAAAAAGATGCAGTCTGCTGCACGGGAGGGTTATCATATGTCTTGCTACTATATCATAGGCGTCCGGATGGACAACAGGATCGACAACGCGGTAAAGTTCCAGGAGGTGCTCACCAGAAACGGGTGCAGGATAAGGGCACGACTGGGATTACATGATGTAAGCGAAGATGCATGCTCGAACGACGGGATCATCATACTGCAGCCCTATGGCAGCAGGGAAGATGTTGAAGCTCTTGTTAATGAACTCAACTGCCTGGAAGGTATAACGGCACGCTATATCGATCTTAACTGAACGGAAAGCGGTTCTGAACAGAACAGCAAGCGGGGTCAGATCCGGCCCCGCTTAACAGCCTGAAAAACGGACATTTACCACGGCAGCGTATTTCCTTCATTATTCGCAAAAAGAAAATCAACTTCATTGCAGTACAGCCTGCCGAACAGTCCATACAGTTTTGTCGCAGACACGTATGGATCCAGGTAACCGCCCGTCCTTTTACCCATGTCAGTGTCCAGCCATCCGGGGTCTACTGCGGCGATCCTGATATTCGTGCCCCTGAAGTAGTTGTACAGTATCTTTGTGCCCATATTGAGCGCAGCTTTTGACATGCGGTAGTCGTACTCTTTTTCTATTTCGGTAAGCTGGATGCTCCCCGCTCCGGATGAGATATTCACAATCAAAGCTGCCGGGGTGTTTTTGAGGATCGGCAGGAAGCTCCTGACAACACGCAGCGGTCCCAGCGCATTTGTGTTATATACCGCCAGTGCCTCGTCAATATCGGTAGTCTCGATAGTATTGAATGATGTCTCAGCCTGGATGGCGGCATTGTTTATGAGAATATCCAGGTGACCGGTATCCTGGCTGAGCAGCCGGAAGCAATTCTCAACGGATCCCGTATCCGATACATCCAGCGGATATATTTTAAGTTCCGGGAATTGCTCATGCAGTTTAGTGATCTGGTCCGAACCGGGGTTCCTTACGCCTGCATATACGGTGTGCCCCTCTTCGAGATATTTTTTTGCCAGGCATAAGCCAAGGCCGCGCGACGCGCCGGTAATGAAAACTCTCCTGCAATTGTAGTCCATATGGTCCTCCGTTTGTTGCTCATACTCTGCTGTGCCTGCGCAGCTGCGCCTGCTCCGAATCGTGCTGCCGCCGGTGCAGATGGCATTCAGCATATTTATTAAGTACACAGTTGGTTTACATACAGTTATTATAACATTTATTTTTCATTCTGCTGCCTTAAAGTTGTACA
>JAKOPX010000504.1 GCA_029778665.1 Bacillota bacterium
CGGCCTTGCTGCCCCATCCGATCTGAGGATAAATAAAGTATTCATCAATCCCGAACTCTTTAAGCTTTCTCATCGCATCGTCCCTGTCATTCCTGCTGGCGATGGAAAGCAGTATCCCGCGCCTGTCCAGCTCTTCCAGGATGTCCGTTATGCCTTCCTTAAGGACGACATTTCTGTCCTCAAGGAGCACTCCGTCCCAGAGCGTGTTATCCAGGTCCCAGACCAGGCACTTTATCTTTTTGGACATACCCGCATCTCCTTCTGATTCTCCGTCTCATCTTCCTGCTCATGCCTGCGTGTATTTTTCCACCACGGCCGCAATACTGTCGATGGTCCTGAAATTTTTCTCATTTATATCTTTGTTTTTGAGCTTTATTTTAAAAGTCTCTTCCAGGAATACGACCATTTCAAGGGCAAACAGCGAGTTTACATACCCGCCTTTGAACAGGTCCGTATCGTATGCGAGACCGTCTCCTTTCCCGCGGCTTTTGAAAAACTCCATTATTTTTTCTCTCGTATCCATATAGCACATCCCCGTCCGAATATGAATTCTCCGCAGGGTATCTGCCTGCAGTCCGTTACATTTATTTTATCATAGTTCATGCGGTATTTTTCACTTCATGCGTTACTTCAGCAAAACTGTAAATGGTGCTTCAACTAATACTTCAGTTAAAATGCACCGGCTGAAGTTTCACTCAAACTACTGCTTCAGCAATCACTCCCGGTAATCCGACCTGATCTTTTCAACAAGCTCACTGCCCGAAATGTCATTATTGACCCGGTACCTCTTCATTGCCCTCAGGCTCTGCGGCAGACCCCTGATAACGGTATTCATGCCTTCTTCCACCGTCAGTGTGATCTTTACGCCCATTTTGCTCAGCAGGACTTCGCTCAAAGTCGTGTACCAGCCATTGGGGTAAGCGTATGCGATCACTCTGGCACCTGTTTTTTCTTCGATTTCCTTCCTCGACCTTTCAAAATCGCTTCGGAACGCAGCAATATATTCTTCTTCGCTTTCTCCCGGTTTCATATAGACCCCCTGCCGGTAATCCGCATCCAGCTGTTCGACGTTGTGCATATCATAGCTGTGGCTCTGTATGTCTATCAGGCCGCTCTTCACCATTTCACGCGCCTCGTCGAAGTTAAAGTGGGGTATTATCGGCACTCCGGTATCCTTATATGTCTCTGCGCCAACTGTCACTCCTATCACATTTATGGTTGCCGCCATACCGTATTTCCTCAGCAGCGGGTACGCCAGATCGTAATTGCTCCTGTAACCGTCATCGAAGGTTATTACTACCGGGTTTTCCGGGAGTTCTTCACCTTTTTCCACATAAGCAGTCAGCTGGTGCAGCGTAATGGCGCTGAATCCGGCCTCCTTCAGGGCAGCCAGGTGTTCCTCGAACCTTTCGGGTGTTATCACCGAGCTGCTGGTCACTTCGTTATCGATGTGGTGGTACATAAGTATAGGGACATTGCAGGTGTATCGCCCGGTATCGATAAGCCCTGCGGACTTGCCACCGTCGCCGGAGGGGCCTTCCGCACCGGCTCTTCCGAAATACACGGCCAGGTGCTCATCTATGTTTTCAG
>JAKOPX010000505.1 GCA_029778665.1 Bacillota bacterium
GCCCTGGACGTTTTTGCAAAGACCATGACACCTCCGGCAGGACGGTCCAGCCTGTGCACGAGCCCAAGGTATACGTTGCCGGGCTTGTTGTACTTCTCCCTGATATAATCCTTCAGCACCGTCAGCAGATCCTCATCGCCGGTCTGATCGCCCTGCGTCAGTATATTCTGCGGCTTTTCCACCACCAGCAGGTGGTTGTCTTCGTATATGATTTTTATATCCTTTGTGCTGTCCATATCCACCACTATGCCCATATCATCGGACATGCCGTAAATTATCCTGTAAAACCGTTCCGGGTGTATGCCTGGTCCCACGCAATTTCCGGCCAGACCGGCAATTAGTTGAGCATGATGCCCAGTCTGTAATTCAATGCTCGCTTTCCGGCTAACGTTTTCCCGTTCATGCTTCCCATCTGCCTGTCGCACCGCAAGGAAGCACCAGCCCCGCAGCACTGACTGGCAGCCCTATCTCATCTGCGGTGACGGTGCCGCCGAATTTTCGCTGCAGGGACATCTTCAGCATGTTGCCGATCACAGTCGGCGACAGTCCCGTGGTATACGAGTTGACGATGAAAAACAGTGGCTTGTCCTTGAGCACATCCATACACATGGTGATCAGGCTGTAAATGTTGTCCTCGATCTTCCACAGTTCACCGTTCGGTCCCCTTCCGTATGAAGGAGGATCCATTATCACCGCGTCATATCTTCTGCCTCTCCTGATTTCACGGGCAACGAATTTTACCACGTCATCGACTATGAACCTTACGGGTCTGTCTGAAAGCCCGGACAGGGCAAGGTTTTCCTTTGCCCTGGTGACCATTCCCTTAGAAGCGTCCACATGGCAGACCTCGGCGCCGGCATGCGCTGCTGCGACCGTAGCTCCTCCAGTATATGCAAACAGGTTCAGCACGCTGATCCTGTGCCCGGTACCGTCGGTGCCGTTTCCCGGGAACTGTCCTTCACTTCCGCTTTTATCCCCGTTTCCGGTCCCGGCTTCTCCCGCGGCGGCTTTCCTGGCAGCCTCAATGGCGCTTCTTATCTTGGATTCCATCCACTTCCAGTTGACGGCCTGCTCCGGAAAGAGACCGGTATGCTTGAAACCGGTTGGCTCTATATAGAACTGCAGGTCGCCGTACCTTATCGTCCATTTCTCCGGCAGTTTCCTGAGGTATTCCCATTTGCCGCCCCCGCTGCTGCTCCTGTGATAATGGGCATCGGCATCCTTCCAGGCTTTCTCGTCCCCGATGACAGGCCATATCGCCTGGGGATCGGGTCTCCTTAATATATATCTGCCCCACCGCTCAAGCTTTTCGCCTCCGCCGGTATCTATAAGCTCATAGTCTTTCCAGTCATCAGCCAGCAACATCGTTAATCCTCCGGAATATGAATCTTTTGCTGATTATATTATTTATTTCCGCATCGGCCCTATATCATGTCCTCATGCGATATTCAATGATTCTCACGTTATTCCAGATGATTTTACCACATTGCATCACAGGAATAAAAGGCCTGTTGGTCTATCCGGAGCATCGCGGGAAGACGGCGATCCCATGAAAGGGTGATCCCATAATAAAGATCACGCCTGAACGCGCCATTTATTGTCTTATTCAGTTCCCTGCGCAGTCGCCGGC
>JAKOPX010000506.1 GCA_029778665.1 Bacillota bacterium
ATGATCTCGACAGTATCCCGGATGTTGCCTATTATCTCGTCCATCGGTTTATAAGCGAGGGCGCACTCATCGAGCGTGGAGCGGTTCACGGTCGTGGAATAGATGCCTTCCATCGTCTTTTCGTACTCTTCCAGCGAAATGGCCTTCTTTGCTTCGCGCCTGCTCATTATCCTGCCGGCTCCGTGGGGGGCCGAGTAATTCCAGTCCTCGTTCCCCTTCCCGATGCAGATCAGGCTGCCGTCGCGCATGTTGATGGGTATGAGCACCCTTTCGCCCTTTCGTGCAGAAATGGCGCCCTTCCTCAGGATCATGGAATCCAGGTCGATGTAATTGTGGATAGTGGTGAACCGGTCCCTGGCGGTCAGGTCCATGCGCGCCAGGATCTCGTCGACGATCGCCCTGCGGTTCATCGCCGCATATTTCTGCACGATCCTCATGTCATTGAGGTAATCGCGATAGCTTTCTCCATGCACGTAGGCCAGTTGTCTGCTTATGCTTGCCCTGCCCTTCAGTTCATTCCATGCCCGGTCCTGGTAATACTCGGCCACCTGTTTGCCCAGGTGCCTGCTCCCGGAGTGCACCACCAGGTACAGGCCGCCGGAATTGTTCCTGTCGACCTCGATAAAGTGGTTGCCGCCGCCAAGGGTGCCTACGCTCAGCAGCGCACGGCCCATGTCGACATGTTTTCTGCATGCCAGCTTTTCCAGTTCGACGTTCCTGACATAGGGGTGCTCTTTGTTCCGGATGTCAAACCCGGCAGGGATATGGTTATATATGACCCTGTCCAGCTTTTCCAGGTCGATTTCCCTTTCATTAAGCAGCACGGTCTCCATGCCACAGCCGATGTCTACCCCCACCAGGTTGGGCACGACCTTGTCCCTGACCGTCATCGTGGTGCCGATGGTACACCCGGCGCCGGCATGGGCATCAGGCATGATCCTGATCCTGCTGCCCTTTGTGAATTCCTGGTTGCACAGTTCCATGATCTGATCTGTTGCCGAACCGTCTATATTGTCGGTGAATACTTTTGCGGTGTTGTATTTGCCCCTGATTTCGAACATTTCATCTCATCCTGAATCTGAATACTGCCACCGTGAAAGCCATAAGAAAATACCGCAGTTTAAAAGAAGGCACACTTTTCTTAGCGAGGGTATAAATTATTGCGTTAATTCCACGGAACAAGCCGGTTTACTGCCACTCGCAGGTTGCCGGCGGCTTGCTGGTGACATCGTACAATACGAACTCGATCTCGCTGAAGCTGGATTCTATTTTCTTCGCCAGTTCACGGATCACTTCCCTGCTTTCATCCTTTCCAATAAATGCAGGCCGGCCCGTCATGAAATCGTTGGTGACAAATGTCCTTATCGCCACGGAATAGCGTTTCTCCACCCCTACCGGCAGCAGTACGGCAAACGACTGGCTTATGGTTTTCGCATTGAGCGAAGAAGTGACGATATGGTCGATTTCCCTCAGAAGGTTTACATTTTCCTTGTTTATATACATTTCATATGCCTTTATCTCTCCGTCTACACCCGTCCTGTTAAGGATATAAGCTACCCTGTTCACCGAGTGGACATCGTTGGTGATGTCTTTCGACAATGCATATACTTCATCCCAGTCAAACTCGGTTCCCTGACCCCACAGGACCGACAGGTTCCTGTAACTCCTGCAGTCCCCCTGGACGCCGACGGTCTTTACAGGCAGTATCTTTCCGCTGTGCGCAGTCTTTGAACCGGACAGCAGCTTATTGAATTTCACTGCGTCCGCTTCATCCACCGCATCGCTTCCGTCATGGCACACTACCCTGACTGCAAGTCCGGGACCGGGGAATGGCTGCCTTGACGCGATCGATTCATCGATGCCCAGCATCCTGGCTACCTGCCTTACCTCATCCTTGTGCCAGTCCCAGTTGGTTTCCACTACCAGGCCTTTTTCCCTGGCCTTCCGGATTATCTCAACATCATTGTGGTGGGTCTTTATTTTATGCGCATAGCTGCTTACATCCGGGTTCCCGCTTTCGATCAGGTCAGGCCTCAGCGTCCCCTGTGCGATGAATGTCTTGTCGAAGTCGAGGTTCAGCCGTTCCGCCGCCCGCTTCAGTACCTTGATGAAGATCTCGCCGATCAGGTTCCTTTTTTCTTCAGGGTCGATCAATGTTGTCAGGGGCCCGATCTCACGCCCGTTTACCGTTACTGTGCTGTTGAAG
>JAKOPX010000507.1 GCA_029778665.1 Bacillota bacterium
GGAAGGGGTCGAGCACCCAACCATTCTCGAATTTGATCCCACCCTGCTGCCGATAATGCAGGTTGATGTGAGCAGCAGCCTCGATCCCGCTGAACTGACCGAATGGTTGGAGAAAAGCGCCAGGCCGCGCCTTGAGGCGATTCCCGGCGTGGCCAGCATGATGGTTGAAGGCGGAGTGAAGAGAGATCTCTTTATCCGGCTTTTTCCCGACAGCGTCCAGGAATATGAGGTCTCCTTTGAACAGGTCGCCAACATTCTGCGGGCCAGCTTGCTCAATCTCCCGGGCGGGAAAGTGCTGGTAGACGATCGCCAGATGCGCATCCGGCTTATCGGGCGCACACCTGATCTGGAGGAGCTCAGCAATCTGGTTGTCGGCTTTCAACTGGACGAAGAAGAGCTGAGAAAGCTCATCGGGCGCTCGGTGGATATCGATCTGAACAGCATGCTTTCACAGATGCTGCCGCTGCCGTCCGGAGATAGCCTGGAGATACCCATGCGCGAAATATACCTCAAGGATCTATCGCCGCGCATGGAAATAGACGAAGCGGTCCGGCTGATCATCGAGCCTGATCCGAAACTGCTGGAAAAATACGGCATCGATCTGGAGCAGATAGCCCGGGAACTGCCCGAGGAGTGGCCTGTAGCCATTGAAAAGGGCAAGATCATCGTAGACCTGCCGCCGGATGTAAGCACAGAACTGGAAGAGATCGGCAATACCTACCTGATTAGCATTCCTGATTTTGACGCCTGGAAGGAACAGCTCAAGGAGCTGGAAAACAAGATCAAGGGTGAACTGGACAGGTCTTCGCAGCAGCTGGAAAAGGCCATTGCCGACATGTCCATGGCCATGATTCTCTCATCAATGGGTGCAGGCAGCGGCCTGGCTATACCGGAAGATGAATTTCCTCTTATACCCATCCGGCTGGGGGATGTTGCCGAAGTGAAGCTGGATATGCACGAGCTATCCTCAATAAGCCGGATCAACCGGCAGCCGAGCATCGGCTTCTACCTGCAAAAGGAAGGGGAATCCAACACGGTGGCGGTTTCTCGCCAGGTGCACCGGGTGCTTGACGAGCTTGCCGCCGAGTTCAATGAACTGGGCTACGATTTGGGCTTCAAGTATACCTTTGACCAGGCCAAGGAGATTGAAATTGCCCTCATGGA
>JAKOPX010000086.1 GCA_029778665.1 Bacillota bacterium
TATCGTGATGAATATCTGCCCGGATTCCTCGGACATGGAAGCGGACATGCTGACAGCGGGCACGCTGTCTTCGCCGAAGCAATACCTGGGCTCGGAACCCTTGAATCCGGACTGCAGCAGCTTGTTGTCCATGTGCTCCTTGTACATGTCGAACACGTGGTATGTAGGCGTCAGTACCATTTTTTCGCCTTCAGTGAGTATAACTGCCTGCAGTACGTTGACCATCTGTGCGATGTTCGCCATCTGTACACGATCGCAATGGGAGTTGAATATGTTCAGGTTGATGCCTGCGACCAACGCGTCCCTGACCGTATTCTGCTGGAACAGGAAGCCGGGGTTGGTACCGGGCTCCACGTTGTACCAGGTGCCCCATTCGTCGACAATCATGGCCACTTTCTTTTCCGGGTCGTACTTATCCATGATCGTGGCGTGTGTCCTGATCAGTTTGTCCATGACAAGAGTATTTTTCATAGTGCTGAACCACTGGTCCTCGCCGAATTCCGTCGCAGAACCCTTGTCAGACCAGTTGCCTGTCGGGAGGGTATACCAGTGGAGACTCAGGCCGTCCATGAATCTTCCTGCTTCACGCATGAGGACCTCGGTCCAGTGGGTGTCGAACGTGCCTGAACCGCATGCTATTTTGAATATGCGGTTATCGCCGTAATTTCTTACATATGTAGAGTAGCGTCTGTAAAGGTCGGCGTAGTATTCAGCTCTCATGTTTCCGCCGCAGCCCCAGTTCTCGTTTCCGACGCCGAAATACTTCAGCTTCCACGGCTTTTCACGGCCGTTCTGTTTTCTCAGTTCGGCCATCGGCGATACGCCGTCGAAAGTGATATACTCGATCCACTGCTGCATCTCGTATACCGTGCCGCTGCCGACATTGCCGCAGATGTATGGTTCGGCACCGATCATTTCGCAAAAACCAAGGAATTCATGAGTTCCGAAACTGTTGTCCTCGATCACGCCGCCCCAGTGCGTGTTGATCATTTTTGGACGCTTTTCATACGGCCCGATACCATCCTTCCAGTGGTATTCATCGGCAAAACAGCCTCCGGGCCATCTGAGGACGGGGACCCGTATCTTTTTCAGCGCCTCGGCAACATCATTCCTGATGCCGTCGGTGTTGGGTATCGGTGAATCTTTTCCGACCCATATGCCTCCGTATATGCATCTGCCGAGATGCTCGGAAAAATGACCGTAAATGTTCCTGTTTATAGTACCGGGAGAAATGTCGGTGTTGATGAATAAGCTGACCATGGATTCAACTCCTTGCTGTTTCTGGATTTTAGTTATAAAATCGGGATCTCATCGGTCAATTGAAATCACAGATAATATGTTACCAACAAATAATATATTATCAGCAAAAACTGACATATGCAACCGTTTGATTGGAAGATATGGACAAAAGTCAAAATAGCATGTTCAGACTTTTTCATGGCAATTTAAGTCTATCTGCATATGGATGTATATGATAGAATATCACTGTGGA
>JAKOPX010000508.1 GCA_029778665.1 Bacillota bacterium
ACCGGGGCCAGCCGATAAGTAAATCGTCGTCGGCCCATCCGGTCCGCCAATTATTTGGATATCCATCCTACCACCCCCATTATCCTCTTTGCTTAATTTCATTTTTATCTCGTTCAGCCTGTTTTCAAACTGGTCAATGTGCAGTCCAGGTGATTCATTCTTAAACTTCCCTGCTTCACAGCAGTTTTTCGAATTCTATCTAGTGCATTATCGGGATGTCGTCAAACCCGTACAGCGGTATCTGCGGCTTTATCTTCCTGGACTCTTCTATGGCATTGACATGCAGTGCCGCCATATTGAAGCCCCGCCTTTGGTAAAAACGGATGGCATGGGTGTGGCGCTGTTATGCTCGACCAGGACGCCGCCGATATCGAACAGCAGGCAATCGTATTTATCATCCCGGCTCAAAATGTTAGCTCCTTTCCGCAATAGTTCGTTATGTACCACTGCTCCTTCTGCCCAGCAAAAGTTCAGTGTCCAAAATATTTGCAAGGCCGGGGTCTTCATACACGATTCCTAACGTGTAGTCAAATTGCGGATCAACAAAATACCCCCTGCCTTTGTCGCCTATCCATTTTGGTTCCAACTTCAAGGTATCCACGACATTTCTCTGGAACAGCGCTTCTATATTATAGATTACGTTTATCATCTGCTCATGATCGACCTGCGGATCTGTTTCGAGATAAGAGAATAATATTCGTGTATTGTTTAGCATAGTATCCAGTGCCTTGAGGAATGCATCATCTTCCTTATCATATTTCCCGGGTATGAAAAAGGTTTCGTGAGAACTTGCTTTCGTAAAGCATTCCAGAGACGACAGTTTTTCAGGATTCTTCGGCAAGTAATACTTTCCGTTCCTGTAATCATCAAGTTCATTCCATACCCTGCCAAGGATGTTATATGATTTTGCAGCACACATACCAATGTAAAACGGTATCGAAGAACTGCCGTACAGGTAAAAGTAGATACCGCTGCCACGATTTCCCCCGCTGAAGTAACAGTAATTGGCACGCCACAAATCATTGTTAAGAATTTCCCTTGCAGGTAATTGCTTGTGTACAATAACCCTGACCATCATGCTTTCCATAAATGTCCTCCATTTCTATACCATGAAAACCAATAATACCGGGTTTCCTTGACGGTTTGCTGGCATAACTCACCCTGATAGACGAAAACCATCGTAAAACGCTGATTATCCAGATTCACGATACTGATTCCCCTGAACATCGTATTTTTCTTATCGTGTCCTCGTTCGCGGCCTGCTTCAGCTTCCTCATGTATTCCGAAAACTCAACTTCTTTCTCTCCGTATGCCAGTTGCAGTTCGTATTCCAGCGGGAGCCAGGTCGATATGTCGGCCTCATTGTGCTGTATGACGGCCTCCATCCTGTCCAGGGCCCGGAAAATCCTGGCCTCGATGGTTTCCTGCGCATGTATTTCTTCAAACAGCCCGGAAAGTTCCTCCCTGTACGGTTCCGGCAAACTGTCCAGGAACAGCCGCAGTTTTTGTCTTTCAGTAAGTTCATCGTCATCCGTTTTGTTGAATGACGGTATATCGCCTGTGAATGCTTCTCCCAGATCATGGATGATGCACATGAGGATCACTTTATTTATATCTGCGTC
>JAKOPX010000509.1 GCA_029778665.1 Bacillota bacterium
CACATCGGGCGCGGTGATCGTGACAAAAGGCGTTGATGCGCGCCGCGTACCGCCGGTGCCTGCCAACAGTGTGCCGATCGCGATCTGTCTGGTCGAGAGTGGCGCGACCACATTGCCTGCGGACCGGATCTATGACGCGCGGATGGATGCGTTGCGCGTGTCGGCACTGACAATCGACGCGGATAAGAACTGGAACGGGAAATCGATTACGAATACACGCTCAATTGCAACAAGTTACCTTTCTGTAGATAAAATAACGTTCACACGAAAAATGTCGGTTGCTGATACCAACGGGACGATTTTTTATACAAACTCGAATACATACTCTGTTAGTTCTGGTCAACCAGCATTTACTGATATCCCTACAATCACAGTTCCGCCTGGGCTTGTAGATGGATCAACAATTACTATCGCCGCAGATATATTTAGCCCATCATATAGAACGACGACTCTTACTTGTATTATTAACGGCGTCTCTACCGCATCATTATCTTATACTCCAGGGGTTGATAGTTGGGGTTCTTCGAGTAATACTGTTACCATAAAATCTGGTGATGTTATCTCTTTCGCTCTTTCTCCCCCTGGATACCTTGGTGGTGGCGCAGTGACAGGTAGCGTGAAAAACATAAGATTGCGTGGGAATATTGTCGATATGCCTATGGTATCGATAGCAAATGACCCGGTGTGGCCTCCGAGCATCTAGTATAACCACCAATCGAACCCTTTTTGCGCATTCCACAACATCAGGGTATTGTTGCCTGATCTCAAATCTGTTAAAATCGGGTAAGGATGTTATGCGATTTATGCATACAATCGTATGCATAACTCCCGACCCCCTGCTCCCCCGAAAACCCATTTTTAAACGGCCGTTTTTCATGTATGCTTGATGCCCAAACCTCTTTCTGGACTCCGGCGTAGGGGTTGTAGAGGCATCGACTTCCCGGCAAAGTTACCAGGAGGTTGATCCTCATCATTATGAAAATGGCGTGACCCCTTTTTTCTGCCGCTGGATTGCGATCTGCCGGAAGATTACGAGGGCGAA
>JAKOPX010000510.1 GCA_029778665.1 Bacillota bacterium
CAGGCCTGCTTGACCTCATATATGAAGGAAGTTACTTCGATGCGTACATTTCTGTTGCTGTCAACCTGGGATTTTCAGTGCTGTTCATATCAGTGGCCGCACATCTGTCAGGGAAGAGGAGGAATGGATATGCGTAACCTGTGGCTTCTCGTATTGAACAACCTGAAAGTGACATTCAGGAAAAAGGGAAACCTGATCACATACATCTTCCTGCCGATTTTCGGTGTGCTTTTTTCGTTGCTTGTCCACAGCACTTCCGGTTCAAGCGTCCTCAGGATCGGCATAACTGACCATGACCGCGGCGCGGCATCCCTGGAGCTGAGGGAAAAGTTCGAAACTGCCGGGGATTTTTCGGTCACCGACGTGGACGAGGAGGAGATAAACGCGAAACTGCTTGATTTTGAACTGGATGCCGCGATGATCATTCCCCGTGGATACACCGATAGCGTCCTCGGCGGCAATCCCGCCGAAATAGAGGTCGTTTCGCTGAAAGGCAAAGAAACGACGGTATGGGTGGAACAGCTGATAAACAGGCATTCTGCTTCCATGTCGATCCTGGCGGCAGCGGCCGGCGGCGATGAGGAAATCTTTGCAGGCATACTTTCACAGGCCAGGGACAACGCAGTCAGGTTCAATGTGTTCAGCGCGGAGGATAAAAAGGCAGACAAGTCGATGACAAGGTCGTCGGTCGGGTTCCTGATCATGTTTATAATGTTCGGGTCAGGATTCACGTCTATGATCGTGCTGAAGGAAAAGAGAGAACGCACCTACCACAGGATCTGTTCGGCGCCCGTAACCTCAAGGCAATACATTTTTGCTAATTCGCTGACGGGGCTGATCATCTGCATACTCCAGATCATATTGGTAATGCTTGTAATGAAATTCGTGCTGAGGATAGATACAGGGATAAGCGATATCCACCTGTTCGTCATCCTGCTGATGTTTGCATTCGTGGCAGTCGGCACGGGATTGCTGATTACTGCGTTTTCCAGTTCGTCGTACATGGCCGGGACGCTCAACACGCTCGTCCTGACGCCAACGTGCATGCTGGGCGGATGCTACTGGGAGCCTGAGCTGATGCCTGATTTCATGCAGAAAGTCGGGTACTTTACCCCACAGCGGTGGGCAATGGACGCGATAGGCAGGATGCAGTCCGGGGACCCGTTCCGAAGCATCGCGATGAACTTGCTGGTACTTGCTGCGTTTGCGCTGACATTCATGCTCATTGCGGCATTCAGGCTGTCCAGGGCGGACAACATCCAGAGGTTCGTTTAGCAGGGACAGTTCTCAGCATTATGTATTAACAGGCAGACAAAGGGACAGTTCTTACGGCCGTAGCCGCCAGGCCAGGCTTTTGAAGAACTGTCCCCCGGTTTTTTAAAAACAACGACTTTTTGAGAAATGTCCCTTGTTATCCGGGAACTGCCGCACGTCAATCGAAATATTCTATATCCTGGAGTTTAATGATGCCCATCCCGTCGTTTACCGTATACTTGTATCTCATGATCGCCCCGGACTTGATTATGAGTTCTCTCAGATCCGAATAACTGTACTTCGAATAATCAGTCACCTTGATTTCGATGACCGGACTGCGTCTGCTGATCGCTTCGGTCAGGATCCTCTTCATTTCTTCAGGGTTCCGGGCCACGAGCCCGTATTTGCTGTAATAGTTGTTCCGGGTGGCTGTGCACCGTGGAGTCAGCGACTTGTCCCACTCATAGGATTTAGCCATTTCACTGTCAGTTATGTTGAAATATGTGTATGTAAGAACCTCGATGCCATCTGACGTCACAGCGTCGTTATTGGTCACATCAAGGTGGTAATATTCTCCGTCGATTTTGACGATATTCCAGGAATGCCCTTCGGGGTTGCTGTTTTTTGACCAGCCAGTGACAATCATGCATTCGATGCCTGCCAGGTCGCACAACAGTTTCATCGCCTTTGCGTATCCTGAGCATACCGTTTTTCCAAGGACCAGGCACCCGTATTCGGTGTACGAATCTTCGGACAGGGTATTGCGTTTATAATTTATATAGTCGTATGAAGTGTTGTTGATTATGTAATCGTGCAGTATCTTTTCCTTTTCGAAATCCGACATGTC
>JAKOPX010000511.1 GCA_029778665.1 Bacillota bacterium
TAAAACGGGTATTTTTTTAAATGAGAAGGTGATGCGATGTTTGGCAGAAGAAGAAGTTATGCGGGCCTTTCCATAGAGGGAGGGACGATCAGGTATCTAGAGCTTGTCCCTGTGTCTCACGGCTTTAGGGTCTCGCGAAGCGCCAGAGTAACTCTCGAGGAGGGGGTCGTCGTACAGGACAGAATAGCCAACATGGAGCGCCTTTCGTCGGCCATAGGGAGTTTGCGGACCAAGCTGGGCGGAAAGTTTGCTCCCGAAATTACGATGTGTTTGCCGTCTCAGGATGCGATCATACGCATTGTCGAGATGCCGAAGATGAGCACTGAGGACGCCAGGAGCGCCTTCGGGTGGGACTTCGAAAACTACTTTCCCTTTCCGCTTAAAGATGCCACCTTTGACATCGTGCCCGTGGAGACGCCTTCTCCCATTTCGGACGTCAACATGAGCATGATGGTCGTAGCTTCGCGCCTCACGACGGTAAACGGAATATTAGACATCGCTTCAAAGGAGAATGCCAGGGTCTCAGCTATCGAGCCCTTTGGCATTGCGCTTGTCCGTGGGGTCTTGGGGCCAAACAGCGGTGACGAATCGGGAAGCCTGATATTGTCCGTCGGCGACAGAAGCTCTCAGATAATTGTGACCTACAGGGGCAACGGACTGGTGTACAGAACGGTCTTCGTGGGAGCGCTCAGCGAGTTTCAGGGCGGGGTGTCTCCTTTTGATATGCTTATTCAGGAGGTGAGAAACTCCATTACGTTCGGGGCTTCTCAGTACAGGGGCTTAAACGTAAAGGAGATCCTGCTTTGCGGTGAACATGCCGATAACCAGGAGCTTCAGGATGAATTACAGAGCCTTTCCGACGAATATGCCTGCAGCGTGGCAGACTCGTGGGGCAAATGGTCGATAGAGGGCGAACCTGTCGGAGAATACGGGTGGGAAGCCGCAATCGGACTGGCTGTGAGGGATAGATCATGACTGTAAGGGTGGATTTAAGGCCACTGGGTGTAAAGATAGCCGAGAAGAAAAAGGTCGATCTTCCCAGGGTTGTCGCGTTGGTGCTAATCCTGGTCTTCGTGGTCGTATCTTGTTTTACGACTGTTTATGGGATATTCGTCTTGAAGGGACTTTCCGCGGAAAGACAGGCCCTTGAGGCGAGCGTGGAAAAGCTCACCCAGGAGAGCAAGCGGTTGGACGGCTACATCGCGGAGGTTACAGAGCAGCTTGACCTTTACGGAAAGGCTTTGGCCTTATTGAGAGAAGACATACCGTCGATCGAGTTTTTTACGGCGGCTACGGCTGCATTGCCTGAAAACGTGTGGCTTTCCGATGTACAGCTGCTTCCCGGAAAGGCAAACGTCAACGGCTA
>JAKOPX010000512.1 GCA_029778665.1 Bacillota bacterium
TAAGATCAGCCGGCACTATTCTTTTGCGTGACACTTCTCATCCCAACAGAAGTGCCTGTTACAGAGAAGTGTCACCACACCTTGCTCCAGTGTGACATTCCCCGTCCGCAGAGGGATGCGACACAAATTTCCCTTTATTTATTTCGATATAGTGTGACAAATTCCTCCTTGACACCGTTTCGACATAAAATTTGACATTGGTATAAATTTCAGATATTAATATTTGTTGTGATTATATTTCCGAAAAAAGAGGATTATTTAATCCGATGCAGAATTATTAGTATTGCCTTTTTTCGGACATCGCTGTACAAATGAAAAGAATACGGCTGTTAAGGCGTTGTTGCAGGATGGTTCGATATGAAAAAGGGAAAGGCAAAAAGAGCACAGAAAAGATATCTTTCAATAGTTCTTGTCCCCCATTCATCAAGTCGTGTAAAAGTATTAAGATTCAATTTATTTTACACCAAGCTTGCAGCATTCTTAGCAATACTTATTGCCGTGTTTGTGTCCGGCGGCCTTTACATATCGAAACTGCTTGATGAAAACAAGGTCCTCAGGGAGAACGTCATCACCCTTTACAGCACGACTGCGGAACAGAACGCACTCCTGCAGAAGAAATCGGAAGAGATCGAGACGCTCAGGAAAGAAAGCGCAGCATTCAGAGAAGTCGTAAACGACAGGATAGAGGAATTCACAGAAAAGTTCAACCAGCTGGCCGACGAGTACCTGGAGGAAAGGAGTCTTGATCTTAAGGCAAGCCGTTCTGGCGAAAGGACAGAGGCGGCATTCGTTTCCGACATGAGGTCGCTTAAGGAATCCCTGGACAGGCTGAGCGTGCTGTACAGCAGGTCCAGACTGCCGGATGCCGACCTTGATGCCGTGGAAGAAAAGATAAATGCACTCATGGAAGTCATACCCACATTATGGCCGGTTGAGGGCAGGATCACCGACGGGTTCGGTCACAGGAGAGACCCTTTCACCAAAAAGAAATCGTTCCACAACGGGCTGGATATAGCCGCCGACGCAGGTACGCCCATAAAGGCTTCCGCAAGCGGGAAGGTAATTTATGCCGATTATACATATGCCACGGGGCGCACGGTCAAGATCGATCACGGCAATGGTTTCGTCACGGTATATGGACACTGTTCCAGGATCCTTGTGGAGCCCGGCCAGCAGGTGAAAAAGGGCGATGTGATCGCAAAAGTGGGAAGCACAGGCCGCAGTACGGGCCCTCACTGCCACTTTGAGGTCCATTTGTACGGAACAGCAATCGATCCTATGGAGTACCTGGAGAAAAAATAGCATCTGTTGGGTCTGGAACGGGTCGGTCAAAGAAAATTACGGGAGGTAGACCATGTTGAAAAAGAAATCAGGCTTCCGCGAGGGAGTAAACACGATCATCGGAAGTAACTCGATTTTCAAAGGAAATATCGAGTCAGAAGGCACCGTGAGAATAGACGGAAAAGTGATCGGCGATATAAAAGTCGGCGGAGACGTGTATATCGGCAACGAAGCTACGGTCGAGGGAAATGTGGAAGCAGGCAATGTACATCTGGCCGGAACAATAAAGGGAAACATCTTAGCAAAGGGTCTTCTCAAAATATTATCCACCGCAAGGCTGTACGGCGATATCAGGATCGGCAGCTTTGTAGTGGATGAAGGAGCACTGTTCCAGGGCAGATGCGAGATGATCAGCGATACGGAAACCGAGGCGCGTCCCGAAAAGCGCAAAAAGGGCTACAAGAAGAGCACCGTGCTGGATGATATCTACGAAGAAAGCAGCAGCGCCGGATCCGACACATGATCCGGGCCGGATCCACAGAGCGCTTTACAGTGACATCAGGCGGTCAAGTATACCCAGTTCTGCAAACAGCA
>JAKOPX010000513.1 GCA_029778665.1 Bacillota bacterium
ATCCACATTGAACTGAACCTTTCCCCCAACGGTAACCTTTGTGACAAGCATAGCCTGTCCGATGTAAATTTCGCCCCTGTCATTCCAGCCTATGGCGGTCCTGCCGTTGTAGGGCTTATAAACCACGTTGCCGTCCGCTATTATAAGCCCTATCGGGCGCATGCCGCTGAAATAACCTCCGTTTACGGCAGCCCTTGCATTCTTGGCCTTGGCCAGCTCGCTTAAAGGCTTAGACGTCCCAAATTCGGCGCTTGAAAGGGCAATCTTTGAAGTGACGGTCGTTGCATCAAACACAAGGGCAATCCACGACAGGGCCGGGCTTTCCTCTGCACCGCTGTAAGGTATTATGGAGGCTGTCAAGGTTTTGGGTAAGCCGGACTTCACCTCGAAGGCCTTGACGTAATTCGTGAACGGCCCTATGACCACCTGAAACGCCCACTCCTGCCGCACGATGAAGGCGGGATATCCCATGTTTTTCAGGTTACCGGCCAGATCGCGGGCACGGGCTTCGCTGTCCAACGGGATCTCGTCTACGCAAACGAGCCAAAACTTTGGGGGTCGGCCTATGCCTTCCCTGTGCATGACAATTGTGGATATATTGTCCTGCAGAGTCTTCTCAAAGACGAGGCCGTTTTTGCAAGCTTTAAGCCACGAGACCAAAGATCCAAGCGTTGAATTCGTAACGTCAGCCGCGGGGTCGGACAACATACCGTCAGGCGCTTTGGGGTTCATTTCGCCTGCTATCGCTATATAAGGCATGAGGTATGGCGGAAGCTCGCCCGACTGGAAATTGCATAGGGCCCCTAAGACCTCAGCTTCGTTAAAAAGCCCAAGTGCCCGTACGGCAAACATTAAAGCTTCAGCGTTCGTTGCCTCCAAAGAGGGGTAAAATTGCTCCAAGGGAGGCAATATCCCCAAGGCCTTGGCAGCCTGTATGTAATCCCCGTGAGAGGTCGACGAAGACACATCGGAAAACCCTAAGCCTTCTTGTACGATCGGCAAATCCAGGGCATTCATGATCTCGTAAACCACTTCCCCGCGCGATATCGCCGTCGCAGAACACACTGACGACAGGATAATAAAAAAGGTCAGCAAAATCGTCGACGATATCTTAATCCTTTTACCTGAAAACATCTGCCCGCCTCCTTAAACGTTCATAGTGTCGAGAAGTTTGTGTATAGCTCACCGTGCACAGCTCTTGGAACCGGTCTCAACTGGACCGTATTTTCCCCTCCTGATGTACAGCAGCTCATCTTTGACCGAAGAGAATTCCAAGACCGCCCTCTTGCCATATTTTTCGTTCATCTCCTGCGCTACGAGGTAGACTACTTTACTACAAGCTTCTGGGTCTTTAAAAGAC
>JAKOPX010000087.1 GCA_029778665.1 Bacillota bacterium
ATCTGTGCCTTGAGTTCGGCAGGATCGATACTGCTGCTTATCACGCCGAGTTTCTGGTAATCGGTGATCGAAAGTTCCAGCGTTGCCTCGGTCAGTTCGTTGGGCAGCCCCCAGCGGAACAGCTTCATCAATTGCAGTGCATACTCCTTCGTCCCGCTTATATAATCGTTGTCCAGCAGTATCTGTATGGCCTCCTCCTTGTTTGCGTCGCTTTCGCCTATCCAGAGCGAAGCCTTGTAGATCGCACGGCTGATTTTCTCGCTTGTTACCGGGTTTTCTGCATAGAACGGACCGGAGATGCCAAGCACGCAGCACGACTCGTTTTTGAAGTCTTCATCTGAATGCAGCGAACGTATCCTTCGGAGTGTGCCGTCCTGGACCCATTTTTCAGCCAACTGGTCGGAGAACACCGCAACGTCGGCCTCTCCCTTCTGGAGGATCAGCAGCGTCTGGTCTGCCGGGAAGTCTCTCCAGATGAAATCTTCAGGAGCGAATCCGTCGTGGGCGATAAAGCGGTATCCTATGTTGTGGTACACGCCTCCGATACCGCCATTGATCGCGATGGTTTTGCCTTTCGCATCGGCGAAACTCCTGATCGGCGAATCAGCGAGGACGAACGCCGATGCGCAGCCGGTGTGGAGCCCGACCGTAAACTTCAGGTCAATGCCGTTGGTGATCGGCTTCAGCCAGCCCGCGATCATGCCCGCCGTTGTATCGATCTTGCCTGCCGCAAGCGCATCGCGCACGTTGTCGTGTGTGCCGCCTGTCCTGGTGAGTTCGGTCTTAAGGCCTTCAGCTTCAAAAAATCCCTTATGATGTGCGATCGGTATCGCTGCCTGGCAAAGCCCTCCGTCATAGCCTATATGGATCGTGCGCTTCGAGGCCGGTTCAGCCCGGAAGGCCGCTTCCTTGTCTATGGTCTGCTTCCCGGGACCTGCATCATCACCGGTCTGCCCGGCATCCGGAACCGTACCGTCGGCACCATCCGGCTGTACTCCGCTGTTGCCATTCGTCTGTCCGTCAGACTGCGCCGCACTGCCGCCGGCCTTATCCGCTGCGGAAGGAGTATCTTTTACATTGCCGGCTTCTTTTTTCTGCGAGCATCCGGTCACCGAAAATACCAGTGTCAGGATGAGCAATACCGATATGGCACGCAAAGCATGTTTAAATCCAAAAGCAAATTTGACACGTTTCATATACTGATTCCCCTTTCACTCCAGTTTTTGATCCTTGATTTCATTCCGGTCTTCCGATCCCCGATACCACCAGGTTTATCATTTCCTGGCATCGCTCCGTTTTCTGATCCCGGGATCGTTCCGGTTTTTCCTTCTGCACTTGCAGACCCGGCTCCCTGTCCACCGGGATCACCACTGTTTCATTGCCATCATTGCGTTTTTTATGACGCTGCAGTTTTCAATCCCTGATATATTTGAAGGCGTCGCCTTCGAAATATTCCGGCCTGTACGGCAGCCTGACATGACGTGACAGCCTTTCCCGGTAGGACGTGTTCTTCAGTTCGAACACGATCCGTCGCAGTATCCGGTATGTCCCTGTATAGCCGAAGAACGGGCTGTCAACGCTCCACAGCTGTACGGACGGAACGCCAAGTTTCGCTATGTAGCCCTGCGTCCCGTTATGCGCTATGACGATATCAGGTTTGAGCGTTTTGATCTGGTGGGTCAGTTCAAACAACTGGTTGCTCACGGCTACCGGCGTATCAGGCAGGTTCCTGCCGACATCTTCGAAGACCGGTTCAGCCCCGTCGTCATAGTGGTAGGCCCGGATACCGAGGACATGCAGCCCGAGTTCCGCCAGCATAGTCGCCTCTGCGCCGACACGGACGACACCGCCGCAGATCAGCACTTTCTTGCCCCTGACCTGTTCAACGAACGGTTCTATCGCTTCCTTCGCCAATTTTTCCTCGTAATCTGCCAGGGCATTGGCCTGCTTTTCAAGCCCGAAGCGCTCTGCTATCGAAACCAGCCATTGCCTCGTATGCCTGAATCCTATTGGCATGCCCGCTATCACGTATGGCGTGCCGAACTTCTCTTCGAGGAACTTCAGCATGTAATCATCGTGTACATTGCACATGCTTACATTCAAGGCCGCTTCCGAAACCATGCGCAGTTCGTCGCGGCTCGAATACTCGGCGAAAAACCTCACCTTCAGCCCCAATGCAGTCAGCAGCCGCCTTACCTCTTCCTCATCACCCGGCCCGATACTCGTAGCATTCCAGACATTCACGGTACGCGATTTTTCGAACCGATAGTTTTCCTCGGCCAGCTCAGCATCCGGCGAGCCCTGGGGCAGCGGCCTGTAGTCGACCCACGGTTTCGGCGACAGTTCGAGGCCGCGCAGGATCCCATGATAGAATGCGTCATACGCGCTCGCCACTACACGGCTCCGGAATCCGGGGCAGTACAGGCTAACGACGTCGGCGCTCACCTGAGAACGCACCTGCCGCACCACTTCCTCCGTATCATCCCCGATTATGCTCGGGGCGCAGGTCACAACAACGAATATGATTTCCGGCCTGAACTCCCTGTCCGCATATTTGATGGTTTCCAGCAGCTTTTTCTCGCCGCCCCCGATGACATCGGCCTCAGTCAGGTTCGTGGAAAGCCAGGGTACGGGCTTAGGCTCCTTTCCTCGGCGTGCCCTGCCTTTTGCCGACTGCACCGACAGCGAATGGAGCAATGCTCCGCATCCGCCGGGAGCATGCACGACGATCGCCGAGTTCTCGACCGTAGCCGCCATCATCAGCGTCAGCGCCATCTGGCAAGCGTTTGCCTGCCAGAATCCCCTGTTTTTCTGCAGCAGGCATCCCTCGCGGCCGCAATCCACAAGGCCGCACGCATCGCCATAGTAGCTGTCGCCTATTTTAAGCCGCGTATCCCGCACAGGCGGCACTGATTGTTCATAATATCCCATTATCTCACCCCTTTACAGACATGACTTTTCCCGTAAGATCCTCAAACAGGTGCAGTCCGCCGCGGTATCCGGCATAGCCTCTGTCGGTGATGAGCCTGTCATAGACCGGGAAACTCACCGAAAGATGCATCGCTCCACGCGCGTTTGCCGTCCGCTTCTCAAGCGAACTGCCGATGATGTACAGCGGCCTGATATCATCAAAGTACCGCTGGCCTCTGCTGTTCGGATGGTTTTTATTGATCGCCCTGGCGATCTCCTGGACGCCTGTGAGGAACTGCATCGGATAATCGCCCGAAAGGGCTGCCTTCTGCTCATCTGTCAGCTTATCAGTCACGAAACTGTCGACCACGACCCAGCCAAGCTCCCTTGTCGCAAACCTGGCAAGCGGTATTGCGTAGTTGGAATTTGTGACGGTAATTGCGTAGAACTTCAGATCCTGGTCGCAGAATGCATCTGCCGCGCGTTCGAAATATCCGTAAAATATCCTGTTTTCTCTATCGATTACAGGCTCTGCGTCCAGCCCGAACCAATCCGCAATGCGGCGCAGGAATTCATCCGTCGCCTCCGGTCCTATGGGCAGGTCGCTGATGATGTAAGGCGTCCCGTGCCGCTGTTCAAATTTCTCGGCCAGCGTTATGCCCCACACCCGCGAAAGGACGATGTTCAGCGAAGCCGACGGCGCGGACGTTATGTTTTCAAAAGTCTGCGACGGCGTGAAGAATGTATTGACTTCGAGTCCAAGCGACGTGAGGAGACGCTCGATCTCTTCCAGGTCGCCCCGGAAGAACGGGTCATATCCCGGAACCAGGCCGAAAATGTTTACCAGTCTTGGGTTCCTGTCTTCCGATTTTGGCAGGTACCTGTTGAATATCGCGTCGAGCACGATTTCATATCCATGATAGCTGTCGCCCTTGAAGCTCGGAGTGCTGACGGCGATCACAGGATGCCCTTCGTCAAGAAATTCGTTTGCCACGCTTTCCGCGTCATCGCCGATCATCTCTGTCATGCAGCCTGTCGCGACTATGTAGAGTTTACCGTCTATAAGTTCGAGCGTGTTGCGGATCTGCTCGTGCAGCCTGTCTGTGCCGCCGAATACGATTTCCGTCTCGGTCACGCCGGAACTTGGAGCCTGGGCGCCGCTGCAGTAACCGCCGCCAAGATATCCCGACCCGAATGCCACGCTGTTGGCAAGATTGCCGCCGCAACCCAGCGTGGTATGGATTATCGGTATGACCCCGGGCAGGCAGCTTATCGTTGACAATGCCCCGGCCAGTGCGCAGGCCGTGCGCGGGCTTTCAAGAAAATCCGACATTTTGACTCCCCCCTGGAACTAGTACTGGTACAGTATCGTTGACAGATAACGTTCGCCAGTGTCCGGAAGCACTGCGATTATCGTCTTGCCCCTGTTTTCGGCACGCTTTCCGACAGCAGCCGCCGCAAAGGCCGCAGCTCCGCTCGAAATGCCCACGAGCAGGCCTTCGGTTCGTCCAAGTTCCCGCGACGTTTCTATCGCTTCATCACCGCGGACGGTTATCACTTCATCGACGACAGCAGGATCATATACAAGCGGTATGAATCCCGCGCCGATCCCCTGGATCCTGTGCGGTCCCGGCTGGCCTCCGGACAGTACGGGCGATTCGAAAGGCTCCACGGCAATGACCTTTATGTCAGGGTTCTTTTCCTTCAGGTTCCTTCCAACACCCGTCACAGTCCCGCCTGTGCCTACGCCGGCGACGAATATGTCGATCCTGCCGTCAGTGTCCCGCCATATCTCCTCTGCGGTCGTGCTGTAATGTATCGCTGGGTTTGCCGGGTTTTCGAACTGCTGCAGGATGATGCTGCCCGGTATCTGTGCGTTGAGTTCCTCTGCACGGCGTACTGCGCCCCTCATCCCTTCTGAGCCGGGAGTAAGGACGACGTCCGCTCCAAGGGCTTTTACGAGGTTCCGGCGCTCGATGCTCATCGTTTCAGGCATCGTAAGGATCACTTTGTACCCAAGCGCCGCTGCGACAAATGCTATGCCGATGCCCGTATTGCCGCTGGTCGGCTCGATGATGGTCATTCCCCTGGTAAGCCTTCCGCTCTCTTCCGCGTCCCGGATCATCGCGTAGGCGATGCGGTCCTTGACACTGCCGAGCGGGTTGAAGTATTCAAGTTTGAACAGGATGTCGCTGTCGATCCCCTTCAGATTAAGAAAGTTGTTCGGTTTCAGCAGCGGTGTATTGCCAATCAGTTCTGTCAGGCTGTTTGCGATTTTTGCCATTATACCGGCCTCCTTTCTGGTTGGTTTTTGCAGGCTGTCTGCCTGCCTGTTGACTGAACAGTTATCGGTTGACTGAAGAGCGGTATGGCTGACCGCAGAGCGATACGGCTGATTCAGTAACGATCCGGTCGGCCGAAGATCGGTCTGGCTAACCTAAGCGCAGTCCGTTTTACCGAAGATCGGACCTGCAGCTGATATGCCGTTTGCTTCCTCATCCGTGGCTGAATGTCTCAAGTTCACGGCCCTGGTATAATGCTCCAGCCAGGTCTGAAACTCCCGGAATGCCGCAGGCGTCGGCCCGGCAATGCTTGCAGTGCCGGAACTGCTCTATGTACCTCCCTGCTTCCTGCCTTGCTTCTTCTATCTGCCGGCAGGTCGGCGCCGGCAGGTGGGAAAACTCGTTCTGCGGTATCAGCGGAATGATGTTCTGGCGTGCCGCTCCCGCCATGCTGACTGCCCTGGCGATGTCGGCAACGTGCGTATCGTTGATGCCGGGAATGAGGACGGTGTTTACCTTGACAGCCATGCCGGTATCCGCACATTCACGTATCCCCTGCAGTTGGGCTGCGATAAGGTCGCGGCCGTCTTTCACCCATGACACGATATTCCGGAGCACATCGTGATCCACGGCATTGACTGTGACCGTCACCGTCCTTACGCCCACATCCCATAGCTCCTTTGCCTTTCCGGGAAGGTTGAGTCCATTCGTCGACAGGCATTTGATCAGGTCCGGGTATGCTGCATGGACAAACCTGAACGTTTGCAGCGCATGGTCCGTCGCAAGCGTATCTCCCGGTCCGGCTATGCCCACGACTTTTATCATCGGGCAGAGTTTCAGTGCACGCCTTACGGTTTCGACCGCTTCTTCCGGCCTGAGCAGCCCGGCTGCCACCCCGGGGCGCACTTCGTCTGTGTTCCTCGTTCTCCTGCAGAACCGGCACCTGATGTTGCATGCCGGGCTGACGGGCAGATGCAGCCGGCCGTTCGTGTTGTGTGCCTTTTCGCTGAAGCACGGGTGGTCGTCGATTACCTCTCTGCGCTTGCGTCCGCCAAAAAGAGGCCGTTTCAGGTACCTGACGTAATCCTCCAGCAATTCCTCGATGAAGCCATGCCTCTCTATGACCTGCACACCCACCCTGCTGAGCCGGACATGCGCATAATTCCCTGCTTTGGCACAGAACAGCGCCTTGCAGTCGGCAACCAGCATTACGCTCCTTTCGAATTTCTCCTCGTCATGTTCGCCCAGCGTGCATGGGCTGTCGTTTTCACGGGTTTCAAGGCAGCGCCGGGCATGGGTGATATCGTCCAGCTCCACGATCACAAACTTACGCGCGTGGCCGAAGTGCTGGCTGACATATACTCCGTCGTTGGAAGCGAATGCGATTTTCATAAACGCCACTCCTGTCCGCATTTGATCCATAAGTGCTGCTGTTACATGCAGGTGTTTTAATAAGAACTGCTACTGGTTGAGATAAATATTGCTTTGACCGCATGTAACCTATCCAGCATGTACACATGCCTTCCTGTGTCCTGCCTGCATACATGTCTGAATGTCCGCATTCCTGCCTATATCCCCGCCTGGATGCCGCCTGTTACATAACCGCTTTCCAGTTCCAGCAGCTTGTCGCTCCATTCTGCAGCCCAGCGGCGGAGTTCGTCCTGTTCGAGAGGGGACGGCACCTTGCTTTCTTCATGGCTGATGATCCGCTCGGCAAGCTGACGGTATATCTGTGCCTGCTGGCTGTCCGGAGCCGCCTCGATCGTGGTCTTGCCCTGCAGTTCCGACTGGGTGACTGTTATGGAGCGCGGCACATACTGCACGACCTGGGTTTTCGTCCTCGCAGCGAAATCATCGATGATCTCGCGGGAATATCCATGATTGACCGAGTTGGCGATTATCCCGCCGAGCAGCGCGCCGCCGCTGTTGGAGTACTTTTTTATCCCCCTGAAGAGGTTGTTGCTTGCATAAATGCTCATGAAATCGCTGCTGGAAACTGTGAACACATGCTGGGCGATGCCTTCCCGTATCGGGACGGCGAACCCGCCGCAGACCACGTCTCCCAGTACGTCGTATATCACGAAATCCAGGTCCAGTTCCTCGAAGATCCTCTGCTGCCTGAACAGTTCCACCGCCGTGATGATGCCGCGTCCGGCGCAGCCCACGCCCGGGGCAGGCCCGCCCGCTTCCACGCAGTAGATGCCGTTGAAGCCTTCGTAGATGACGTCATAGGCATTCACCCTGCCCTTTTCCCTGAGCGTGTCGAGGACGGTCGGTATGTATGTGCCGTTCCTGAGCGTGCTCGTGCTGTCGGCCTTCGGATCGCATCCGAACTGCATGACCCTGAAACCGGCGGCAGAAAGAGCAGCTGAAAGGTTGCTGGTAGTGGTCGATTTCCCGATGCCGCCTTTTCCATAGATTGCGATTTGCCTGATTTTCTTCGCCATGATCCATTCTCCTTTACAACGCTGTAATTTAGATTGTCCGGGTGAGACAGGAAAAGCTAAGTGATTTATATTTCATATATGTTTAGTATGTTTTGGGTTATAAAAAAGGCGTTCGGACCGCTGCAATCCGGCATCCAAACGCCCGTTAAGCTAAGGTCTGTTCAGGGCCTTCGAAAAGCCGAACCGCAGACATGACAGCATGCGCCGGACACATGAGGGCACATGCGGCAACACATGCGGCCGCTCATAACGTCCGCACAACGGCTTTTACAACAGCCTGTGCTGCTGCCCGCCAGGCCTTTTGCAACTGTCATATCCACATCGGATTTTCCATGGCCTGAAATAATCATACCAACGACCTCACAATCAGTTTCGAAAACATATTTGCTTCGATAAATCAAATCCTCAACACGATAATAAACTATGCAAATGGTAAGATCATCGTTTGCTTCGGTAAGTGTTGCTTCCGGTTCAAATCAGAGAGGTAATACACTGTTGCGGTTGATTGCTGTTTCGCTATCTGTTTAATGCTGCCTCAATATCACTGTATATGAATAAGATTTAGTTATAATACATATATGATTAGTATGCTTTATATGTTACAAAAATAACCTTCACTTGTCAAGCAATTTTTAAAAATTTTTGTACCTTTTAAATTGCAAGTTTAATTGCCTTACAAAATCTTACAGAACCCTGTTTTAAGCGACCACAATCTTTGCCATTTCATTCGCAGTTCGATAATCAAATATTCTCCTTGGGTAATTGTTCATCCAGTGCTCGATCCTTTTTATCTCTTTCTCCGTTAGTTTCCCTATATCCGTCCCTTTAGGAATAAATCGTCGAATCAGC
>JAKOPX010000088.1 GCA_029778665.1 Bacillota bacterium
AGCATATGCATGATGGTCAGGGACGAGGAGAAAAACCTGAAACGCTGCCTGGATGCAGTGAAATCCCTTGTTGACAGGGATGACGTGGAACTGATCATCGTTGATACGGGATCAAAGGACAGTACAGTTGACATTGCACGTGAGTATACAGATAAAGTATATTTCCATCCCTGGAACA
The DNA here is from genome assembly GCA_029778665.1 of Bacillota bacterium. Lineage (GTDB taxonomy): Bacteria > Bacillota > Clostridia > Acetivibrionales > DTU013 > DTU013. Next base: position 179 of record JAKOPX010000088.1, read on the forward strand.
ATAACTTCGCAGCAATGAGAAACGTGACCGTCTCATACGCCAGGGGCGAATATATCCTGATAATGGATGCCGACGAAGTACTGACGGATCCGGCGTCGCTTTATAAGTATATCAGCGACGAAAGTCTGAAAGATTACAATACCTTCACCGTAAAGGTCAAAAACTTCGATTCTTCAGGAGGATATACGGTCATCACCCAGGAGAGGGTCTTTAAAAATGACGGGTCATTCGGATACGAAGGTTCCGTGCATAACCAGCCGAAATTCAAAAAACCCGTGCTGCACACGGATATATACATGGACCATTACGGCTATTTGTTCCACGACAGGGAACTCAGGGAAAAGAAGTTCGTCAGGACGGCCGGGATACTCAAGAAAGAACTGGAGAAAAATCCGAACAGCATATATTATCGGTTCCAGCTTGCACGAAGTTACAGTGCGCATCGTGACAAAAAGGAAGCTTTTGAGGAGATCCGCAAGGCATACCGGCTGTTGACGGCCAATAAGGAAGTGCAAAGATTGTATGCCTACGTATATGGAACATACTGCATAATATGCTTCGAGAATAACGAGTTCGACGAAGTGATCCGGGCCTGCGGTGAAGGCCTGGAGTTAAGGTCCGAATATATTGACCTGTATTACCTTATGGCTGCTGCATACGCAAGGACAGGCAGAGATGAGGAAGCGTTCGCCGCATATGAAAAATATATCGAACTTGTGAAGCAATATGACGACCTTGCCATATCGGCCGACAGGTCAATGGAAATGTACTTCCTGAGTGAAAAATACCAGGACGGGGCATATGCCTTCATGGCAAACTACATGTACCAAAAAGGGAAATACAATGAATGCTATGGATATGCTTTGGAGATAAATGACCAGAGGACGAAATCCGAGAGAATAGTCAGGGTGCTGTTTAAACTGAAAAAGTATGATGAGCTCAAATCGTTTTATGACTCCATCATCGGCAATAAACCCCTTCGTGAAGCCACGGAGATTCTGATCGAAGCCGAAGCATCCGCGCTGAACAATGATGAAAGAAAGAAGATATATGAGCTTTTCAGCAACGGAGACGGGCATTATTCCATCCTGAACAGGATACGCATAAGCGATGGGGATGAAAAACGCCAACTGGTTTCAGATGCTTTGAGAAACCTGGATTTCAACGAGCTGCCTGATTACTATGCGGATATGTTTGCCGATATTGACAAGGATCCGCGCCCGGTGATCTCTTTATTCAAGAAACTCAGGAAAGTAAAGATAAAGCAGTTCGTCAAACGATTGGTCGACAGGGACAGGAAGCTTGAAAACTTTTTCGAGCAATACCTTTTGGATGAAACTGTCAGGCCGGATGACCACAGCAGTCTGAAGGTGTATATCGGTATAGCGTATACCCTGCTGGTAATTAAAGCGGTCGATGTCAGGGAATCAGGCACCGAGCCCCTGGATCGGTACCTTGAGATATTTGAGAAATATTCAAAAAACGGTTTCAGTCATATCATGACTCTTTATCGTCCTGAAAGGCTGCGCATATATTACAATATGCTGGAGGACAGGGAGGATGC
>JAKOPX010000514.1 GCA_029778665.1 Bacillota bacterium
ACTTCCTAACGTGAGCGATTGCGTCTTCAGGTTTTGCTTTGGCCTGGCTCTGTGCCAGCCTCGCTCCTTCCTCCATGCCTTTTCCGTATGTGCGGTCTATAAACTCACAAAGCTGCGCATCTGTCATTTTCCTTATGCTTACTGCTCTGTTGTGAATGGCTCTTTCCTCCTCTGTCATTCTGCATGATCTCTTTTTCATCGCTCTAACCTCCTTCTATCCGACGTATTCGTATCTTTCCTGAAGGATCCGCTCTGCGCTTATGCTGCAGATCGGGTTCCAGCCGGTTTCGGGTTTTTCTTCCGGATCTCTCCGCTGGAAGCTCGTGCAGCTGTCGCAGTTGATTCCTCCGGCCGTGCATCCTATGGTCTTTACAAAATGCCGGCACATGTCTTTTTGGAAGTACCGGTTAAGCTGCTCCCTGCTGTTCCTGTAATACCTCTTGCAATATTCCGGGTTCTGCAGTCGTTCATATTTGCCTCTGAAAATCATGGTATGTGTATTCGTATCTGTCCAGGAGCTGAATGAGCTTGCTGTCTTCCGCCGGCGTCCACGGCTCCGTGTTGAACTTCTCTCTTTTGTCAATCCTGCGCTTTTCCTTTGCCCATGCCGGCTCTTTTCCCAGCACATTCTCTTCCAGCCTGGAAAAGTCCACGAGCTCTTTGTGCTGCTCAGCCCATTTCCAGAAGTCGTCTATATCAATCACTCTGAATGTGCTATTCTTGACCTTGTGCTTTTTCACCGGGAGGCCGTTCTCGATCCAGCGGTTTAGTGTACCTCCTCCCTGCTGCTTTCCTCCGTATATGGCCAGCATGAGCTGATTAACTGTTATCCTGTGGTCTGCGTGAAGGTGTGCTCCCAGGCCCAGCCTTTGAGCTCTGACAATAACCGCGTTCTCGCTGCGTCCAAGGGCCTTGGCAAGGCTTTTTATGCTTACTTCTCCCCATTTATCCTGGAGGTAGTATTCTTCTTCTGGTGTCCATTTGCGTTTGGCTCTTTCTGCCGGTACCAGCTTCCTTGGTTCAGTTCTTGTCGCCTTCATACTCTCGACCTCCAGCTCTCCCAGTTCATCTCAATTCCTACGCACATCTCATACAGTCTGTCCAGCGTCTTTTCAGCGTTCCTGCTGTCTAATAGCCGGCCGTTAGGTCCTATAGGTGTCATTCTCCTTATCAGCTCGTCTCCGGCGTAGTTTGTGGTCACTATAACCGGCATGTATGCTTCATACCTGGCGTTGATTATTGA
>JAKOPX010000515.1 GCA_029778665.1 Bacillota bacterium
CTGATGGCCGGAGAAAAGGGCCAGATGGTCAACACGGACCCGCCATACGGAGTAAGCTACGAAACCCAGAGCGGTAAGTTTGACATGATCAAGAACGACGATCTCACCGGCGGCGATTTAATAGCCGGCCTTCTGATACCTGCCTTTAAGAATTACGTGGAGTTCACTGATCCGGACGCAGCCTTTTATATCTGGCATGCCAACAACACCAGGCGAGACTTTGAGGACGCCATGACAGCTGCAGGCCTCATAGAGAAGCAGTATATCATCTGGGTAAAGAATGCACCGGTCCTGGGTCATGCAGACTACCAATGGGCGCATGAACCGTGTTTCTATGCAGAGAAAGCAGGCCAGAGCGCCCACTTCTACGGAGACAGATCGCAAAGGACCACCTGGAAAGTAGTCCTCCGGGATAGCAACCACATGGCAACAGTTCTCACAGGAGGTGTCGTATTGACCGATGGAGCAGGAGGAAAGGTATTCCTCAATGATAAGCCTCCAAAGGGCAAGAAAATAAGGTATATACGCTTAAGCGACGGCAAGAGCGTCTGCCTGTATCCGGAGAGCAAAGCCTCCACAGTCTGGGAAGTAGCCAGAGAAACCGGTACAGAGCACCCGACACAAAAGCCGGTAGAGCTCGCAATCAGGGCCATAGACAACAGCAGCAAGCCAGGAGATCTGGTGCTTGATTTCTTCGGAGGTTCCGGGAGTACACTCATAGGAGCTGAAATGACCGGCAGGCGATGCAACATGGTGGAGCTGGACCCAAGATACTGCGATGTGATCATTAACCGGTATGTGCGCTTCACAGGAAATATCGGAGTGACCTGCCTGCGAGACGGCCAGGAGCTGACATACATGCAGCTGAAGCAGGAAAACGACAAGCTCAATGGCCTTGCGGGGGAGGTACAGAATATTGATATTTAAAGTAAGATGCGCATTCACCCGATTTATTCGTTTCATAGACAAAATATTCAGGAGATAACGGCAGGTCACAACAAAGGGCCTGCCTTTTAATATTCAGGAAAGGAGGTAGCAGCATGGGGACGCGCAAGGAAAATGTCTATCCGTGGGAACGGATCCCAGGGGAGACTTCCAGGGAATATCAGAAGTTCTGTGCATACCGGGACATGAATACTGCAGATAGGCCGATCCGGACGCGCAGCCTTCCGAAGCTGGCCAAGGAAATAGGCTTCTCCCTGGACCACTTAAAGAAGTTAAGCACCA
>JAKOPX010000516.1 GCA_029778665.1 Bacillota bacterium
CCTCGGAAATCACTATACCTGAGACCTTTGTGCCTGCTAACTCCACATATTTATTACCTTCAGTCCATGCCCCCTTGCCTGTAGTTGCATTTAAGACGTAAAGACGGCTCTTTCCCACGCTGCAGGGGTCTTCTGACTTTATGTAAGTCGACAAGACGATGTGGCCGTTGTAGTAAACTGGAGGTGTTGTGGCATATTCGTCATTGGGTATCACCATGTACCACCCCTCTACGGCGGTGATGACGTTTTCTGGTTCAGAGGTCAGTTTCGTAAGTTTGCTCAAGTCTCTTACGCCCGAGGAGATGTTGGCAGCTATCATGTAGTTGTAGCCCGTTTCGTTTTCGTCCTCCATCAGGGTTTCGTAATCCCCGGTGTTGATGAAAAGCCACTTGTTGCGATCGATGTATGCACAATCCAAAATATAGGAAGGCCCGACGGAGTCCTGTATATCGGAGTCCTGTATATAGAAGACGTCCCTTATCTTCCATTCGCTGGGTTGTGAATTGGTTAAATCTCCCTCGTATATTTTGCCCTTATCGTCTCCGACGTAGAAATATTTGACCAGGCGGGTAGAGCCGGTCCAGAGTATGGCTGCGGGCGTGATAATCTGATTCATGGAAGGAACCTTTAACACCCGAAGCAATTTCCCGTTTTCTATGTTTATGACGTAGACGCTCGCCACGGAAGAGGCATCGTCGATTCTCATCTGGGAGCCGTTTCCCATGATTGCTACCCACGTATTTGGCAGTGTTCCGTTAGGAACCGATACATAACCAATTGCAGGCGTACTCTGGGTAAAGCGCAGGTCTTTGTAGTCCAGGTCTCTTGAATCAGTTATATCCTTGTGCAGGATATTCGTGCGGGCAGCAGAACTCCCGCTTCTCGCCCAATAGGACACGTACCACTCGGTATTCTTGTTTGAGAGCAGTTCGTCTCCAGTGCGATTGTATATTATGTTTTCCACGGCCCACATAAATTGCGGCTCGTCGGGGTCGGTGACGTCTAAGGCATAAAATCCAGGCCCGGCGTAGCCTAAAAGCCCGAGCAAAACAGTGTGATATTTACCGTCACTCAGCAGGACGTCTTCTGCCGTCATCGTGCCGTCGAGCAGATACCGCGGGTTCGATTGTGCCTTATCAAGCCACGTCACAGTGATTGTATTGCCGCTTTTCGCTAAATCCTGCTTCATGCCCGTCATTCGCCCCTCAGCAAGGACGTTTGGAGGGATGAAGGCCCACTTTTCCTCTCCCGTATCGGCTTTGAAGGCATGAAGCATGCCGTCATTGGCCTGGACGTAGACCAGCTTTTCCCTGTCGGCATGGGTTTCCTTAAATGTCCAGTAATCCCCGTGAGGGTTGCTTCCCCTCGGGGGTCCTATCTCCACCAGGCCGCTGTGGTATATGTCCCCTAACTTGTATCTCTCTGATCTTGCGTCTTCGTCCCATTCGTCGCTGCCCAGGGCCCATTTGATGAACTTGAA
>JAKOPX010000089.1 GCA_029778665.1 Bacillota bacterium
AGGAAGCTGAAAAAGACCACGGCAAAGAAGATCAAAACCCGCCTGAAATACCTGATCAAAGCCGTGGCCGAAGGAAAAGAAGATCCTGGAATGCTGCAGCGCAGTGTTGCTTCATATAAGGGCATACTGGAACATTTCAACAGTTACGGGTTCAGGCAAAGGCTGAACCAAATGTTCAAGAAGGGGCGATCAATAAAAAATGGACAGCGCGACATTATACGCCTTGATCGGCGTGACAGGTACAGTGTGCGGAATTTTCTTCGGATACATTGGATACAAAAGAGGGCTTCAAAAGGAATCATCAGACAGCGGCCGTGAAGCCGGTGCATTGAAGGCTGACATGGAGTACATAAAACACAGGATTGATGACGTTCTACTGGAACAGAAGGACACGAACAAATCCGTCAATGCCTTGGCCGAAAGGGTGTCCAAAGTCGAAGAATCCGCAAAGCAGGCACACAAGAGAATCGACAGAATCGAAAGGGGGTTCGGTGGCAACGATGAGTAAGCGAAAAAGGAAAAAGGTGGCGTTCTCAAAGATCATATTCATAGGCGTTTCCGTGATGACCATTTCAGTGGTCATTTTTTCATGCCGGATGATCTACATTACCCACGATCTGTCACCGCTTGTGTATCTTATTCCTTCGATCTTCGCGGAATTGGCCACTGCAACCGGGTTTTACTATCGCAAAGCGGAGAAGGAAAACACGAAGGGCGGGATCGTGTATGACGCAGCGATGGCGGAACAAGCAAATAACGGGACTTTCCCGGAATAAGGAGGTATTCCGTAAATGAACCTGAAAACTTTATTTCTGACGAATAACGATTGTTACAAATCGGGGAAAAGGCATATGGTAAAAGGGATCATGGTCCACAGTACCGGCGCGAATAACCCGTGGCTGAAAAGGTATGTCGGCCCGGATGATGGCCTGCTGGGACCAAATCCATATAATAACCACTGGAACACACCGAAGCCAGGCGGCCGAAGTGTCTGTGTTCATGCTTTCATCGGGAAGCTGCAGGATGGCAGTATAGCAACATATCAGAC
>JAKOPX010000517.1 GCA_029778665.1 Bacillota bacterium
GATGCTTTACGAAAGAGGCAAGTTCCTGCTGAACGAGCCCCTGTATGAGTACTTCCCCGAATACCGCGACACCCACGTTTACGTTAACCATCCCAACGGGAACGTTGAAATACGGAAGGCCAAAAATCCCATTCTGATAAAGCACGCATTCACGATGGCGTGCGGCATGCCGTACAATTTCGGCAATTTCCCGACGGCGAAGGAGATGGAAAAGGTCAAGGCCGAACTGAGGGAGAAGCACGGGAAATATGACATCGTGACCGAAGTGCGCGCGATGGGCAGCGTGCCGATCGCATTCGAACCCGGGACCCATTGGCTGTACGGGTACGGGCATGACATCGTTGCAGCCCTTATCCAGGTAGTTTCCGGGAAGACGGTCGGCCAGTTCCTGCAGGAGGAAATATTCGATCCGCTCGGCATGAATGACACTGGCTACAGGTTCAAGGGCGATATCGAGAAACGCATGGTCACGGCCTATAACCGTACTGAAAACGGCGAGTACAAGAAAATGGAGGGGTTCCTGGACGAATTCCACAAGCCTGACGCCATCTACGAGATGGGCGGCGCGGGGCTCTATTCCACAGTCAGGGACTACCTGAAATTCTCGCAGATGCTCGCCAACGGCGGAGTCTACAACGGCCAGAGGATCATCGGGAGAAAGACCATAGACCTTATGAGGACCAACCACCTGAACGAAGAGCAGCTCAAGGACTTCAGGAACTCGTACCTGGCAGGGTATGGCTACGGCCTTGGCGTCAGGACGATGATGGATATCGCCGAAGGCCACTCCAACGGCTCGGTGGGAGAGTTCGGCTGGACCGGGGCGCTTGGTACCTATGTTTCCATCGATCCTTCGGAGAGGTTCTCGATCGTTTACATGCACCAGATGATACCCAACATGGAAGAATATCATCATCTGCGTGTAAGGGCTGTAGCCAACGGCTGCCTCGAGTAAGCCATTGATAGCAGTCAAAAAGGCATATGCAACAAAGCATATGCCTTTTTGCATATTTTCTTACCTGGTGAGGTTCCTTACAGTTCATCGTACTTTTTAGCATTTCCCTTGCTTTTCGACACCGGATACTTCTCTTTATTCTTCTCAAGTTTATTTCTTATTGCCGTGTTCAGATCCACATTTATCTTTTCGCAGAGCAATAATAAATAAATGCTGATGTCAGCTATTTCGTCTTCTATTTGAACTCTTTTTTCGCTGTTAACCAGTTCGTTTATTTCGGCGTTGCTTTTCCATTGAAAGCATTCCAGCAGTTCACCTGCTTCTATGGCTATGGAAATTGCGAGATCTTTCACATTATGAAATTTTGCCCAGTCTCTTTCATCGCGGAAACGAATGATTTCCTCTAATGTTTCTATGGTACTGTACATAATTTTCATACCCTCTCATGCAAAATCTTTACTTTTTAATATGTTTTGCCACATATCCCTTGCCAAACAGTTGCCTCCAATATGGGCATTCATGTTCCTGTTATTTTTATTATAGATGATAAGGCATTTCATATCAAAACGTTATAGATCAACAAATTTATAGGGCATCTGCTATTTACATGCCGCAGGTATTGTGGTACAATTTGCTCAACCGATTGAGCAAAGGGAAATGTTGCGAATATGCTTTATAGAAGGACACATGGTCCGATGTATTAAAATGGGTATAATCAGGTATTTCGGCGGGAGCGTGATCGAATGTACCAGGAAGTCAACGGCGTGCAGCTCTATTACAATGAATACGGCTCAGGGGAGAAGTATGTCCTGTCGGCGCAGATGGGCTTCGATCCGGATGAGAAGGGCTGGCCCATGGACCTGGCTGAGGAAGGTTTCCACGTTTTCACGATACAGATAAGGGGTTACGGGAAATCCACGCATGTTTTCGAGGACCTGGGCGGTGAATGGTACGACATATGGGCGGATGATGTTTACGCCTTTGCGCAGAGCAAAGGGATAAAGAAATTCTTCTACACCGGGCAGTCCCATGGCGCCGGCATCGGCTGGCATCTGGCCCTGCGGCATCCCGAGGTGCTTGTGGGCTTTGCCGCACTGGTGGGCGGGCCCCATTCCAGGAAGGGAGGGGAGACCTCCCCCGGCAGGCTGAAGGCCATAATGTCGGCGGACGACCCGGATGCAAGGAGAAAGATGGCGGAAGGGGCAAGGGATTACTACCTTTCCTTTGCGGAGAAGTTTGCCGGTAACCCTGAACTGAGGGCCGAGTTTGAGGGCAAGGCCCGGAAAGTATATGAAGGGCAGCTCCGGATGGCGCCAGAAGAACTGAGGATCAATCCCAGGAAACCGCTTTCGCACCTTAAGACGGACGAGGAAGTCTACCAGGAACTTTCGAAGATA
>JAKOPX010000518.1 GCA_029778665.1 Bacillota bacterium
GTGGGAGCTATCAACGTCACTGATTGAGTACTAGGGAGGGAGAGAGATGTATCCTGTCAGCGAAGCATACAAAAATGCGATAGCGCAGAACGAAAGAAATGTCCGAATAGCAGGAACTATCACATTAAAGGATAATTCAGTCATTCAAATAGATGATGAAGATATTCTGCAGGGCAGCCTTTATTTTACTGAGCAATGCGTTTCCGGAGAAGATATAGAGATAGGTAACGTCTATGCCTCGGAACTCGGCCTGACTTTGACTTCACCACCCGAGAACCCGTATGCCCTTGATGGGGCAAGAATAGCTCTGAGTTTTGGTATAGAAACCAGCGAAGATGTCTGGGAATACGTGCCTTTAGGCTATTTTTATGTAACCGAGATTGAACGAAAACATACTGCAGTAAATCTGAAAGCCCTGGATGGGCTTATTTTATTTGACGTGGATCTATCGGGTGTACTTAGTACGGGAACGCCGTATGCTCTAATTGAATCTTGCTGTAACAAGGTTGGAATCACTCTAGCCACCAGTATGGAAGAGTTTCAGGACTTCAGCAACGGCCTGACGGCCTTTACGATTCCGAGCGATAGCAAAATCGAAACCTGCCGAGACCTGCTTATGTGGGTCTGTCAATTAACCGGCACTTTTGCCCGAATGAATCGTATGGGGCAGCTTGAGATAATCCCTATTACTATGGGCCCTAGCGTCAAAACAATCAGCAAGCAGGAGCGGTTTACTTCTGACGTGTCCGATTTTGAGGTTAAAATTACGCAGGTGACTATGAAGGTTGGAGAAGAAGAATATTCCCAGGGCAACGCCGGCATGACGCTGGCCCTGGAAGAAAACCCGCTGCTGGCCGGAAAGAGCGGGGCGGAAATTAACGCGGCCCTGGCGGAAATTTTGGCCCAGGTGACTGAAGCAGAATATACCCCCTATAGCCTGACCTGTGCCGGTGACCCTGCCATCCAGGCCGGGGACTGGGTGACCCTGACCGATACCGGAACGCTTACCGGCGGAGACGTAGAATCTATTGTAACTCATACTACATGGCGTTATCGTGGCCCGCACGAAATAAGGGCCGCCGGTAAAAGCGGGCTGCTTCGCGGCGTCCAGGCGCAGCAACAAAAGACTGTATCATCAATCCGGGCAATTGCTAAAGCTGCGCAGGACTTGGCCCAGGCCGCAAACCAGTCCACGCAACTAATTAACGATGCTATCGGCGGGCATGTTCTGATCCGGAGGGAGCCTGGTGGCACGAATGAAATCCTGATCATGGACAACGAGGA
>JAKOPX010000090.1 GCA_029778665.1 Bacillota bacterium
GCCCGGTTTTAAATCAAATCCTGATACCTGAAAGGGTGGTGCAGCGGTGCAGAAAGCGGTCGAACTGACAAGCCGGGGACTGAAACTGAGAGGCATGCTCCACATGCCTGATAACGTTAGCGGGAAGGTACCCGTGGTTGCAATATTCCATGGATTCACCGGCAACAAAATGGAGCCCCATTTCATTTTTGTCAAGCTGTCCAGAGCACTTGCAAAGAATGGCATTGCAAGTGTCAGGTTCGATTTTGGCGGAAGCGGCGAAAGCGACGGCGATTTCATCGATATGACTCTTTCCGGCGAGATCCAGGACGCCCATAACATACTGGATTATGTGAAAAATCTCGACGGTATCGATCCGAAACGGATAGGCGCTGTCGGGCTGAGCATGGGTGGCGCTGTTGCCAGCGCTCTTGCCGGTGATAGGAAGGAAGATATAAAAACCCTTTGCCTCTGGGCGCCTGCGGGCAACATGGGAGAGCTTATCAGGAAGCAGATCGATGAATCAGGATATGACATCGAAGATATAAGAAAGGCCGGGTATGCCGAATTGGGTGGGTTACGCATCGGCATTGGCTTCTTTGACGATGTGATGGGACTCGACATATTTGACAGAGCAAGGAGATATTACGGGAGAGTCCTGATCATCCATGGTGAAAATGACTGTACAGTGCCTGTCGGGGTTTCCGAGAGGTACCTGCAGTATTACGGCGGCAGGGCTGAGCTGAAGGTAATAAAGAATGCCGACCATACGTTCAACAATTCCGAGTGGGAGAAGGAAGTGATCGGCCTGACGGTCGAATACCTCGTGAAGGAACTAATGACCAGTGAATAAGGCATGGGCTGACTAACTGATAACCGGCAGACGACCGGGAAATGTACCTGCAAACAAGCAAAAAAATTGCCGGCAGGCATCCGAAATGAAATCTAGCGGATCAAAATGTATCGGATACAACCAAAAAGAAATGCACGATCAGGTGACCATAAATGAGCTGGCATTCGTCAGCCGGAACGACAATGAGCTGTGATAAGTAAGGGGAGACCGGATCAATAAAATTGCCTGTTATACATGAACTGCCCATACAGAGAAAATGCGGAGGTGTGCATGATGTTGCAGCCATATGATCTCAGCCTTGATGAATTGAGGAAATACAAGCCTGCTTTGACCAGGCAGCCGGATTTCTTTGAGTTCTGGGAATCCACTAAGCAGGAACTGGCAAAGGTGCCGCTGGAATATGAACTTAAGCCCTACGACTACCCGGCAAAGGGCGTAAAGGTAAGCAGGATCACGTTTGCCGGTTTCATGGGTGCAAAAATAGACGGGTGGTTCGCCGTGCCCGCCGGGCCGGGGAAATACCCTGGACTTGTGCTGTATCACGGGTACAACTGGGCTTATGACGGATGCATACATGAAGTTGTGGATACTGCTCTCCACGGATATGCGGTGCTGCAGATGCTGGTGCGCGGGCAGCAGGGCAACAGTGTCGACAATGTGGTGTCGTCCCATGGCCATGTTTCGGGATGGATGACCAAGGGGATACTGGCGAAGGAAGAGTATTATTACCGCGCTGTTTACATGGACAGCGTACGCGCCCTGGAAGTGCTTGCGGACATGGACTGCGTAAACGCAGACAGGATCGGGGTATCGGGCGGCAGCCAGGGCGGAGGGCTTTCGCTCGCGGCAGCTGCGCTTTCGGACATACCTGCCGTTGCCGTGGCACAATACCCTTATCTTTGCAACTTCGACCGTGCTATCGATATTGCCCAGTCGATGCCTTACCTTGAACTGAACGAGTTTTTCAGGAGATACTCCGATCCGTCCGTTGAAGAGCGGGCGAGAAAAACTCTGACATATTTCGATATCATGAACCTGGCCCCGGAAATCAAATGTCCGGTACTCGTGGCTGCCGGGCTCATCGATGGTGTCACGCCGCCATCGACGATATTTGCCGCGTACAACCACATGACCTGTCCGAAGGAGATAGCCGTATACAGGTATTTCGGACATGAGTTCATTCCGGGCTTTGTCGAGAAGAGGCTGAGAATGCTGATGAAGCATTTGCAGGACTGAAGCTGGGCAACTGCGGGATTGGCAGGCCGGAAAGCAAAGGAATCTGCCTGTCCCGGACTCAAGGACTAAAACCGGTAATTTACTGAAAGCTGAACAGATAAAAGAAAACCAGGGCGAACCAATGGGTTCGCCTAAGGTATGCCATTGGTCAATAAAGGGACCGTTCCCTGATAAGCAAACAGTAATTTCCCCTGAAAACGTATGGCGGGTCCCCTTGAGAAACAAGCGATTCTTCTTAAAGACAAACGGTGATTTCATGAAAAAAGAAGCAGCTTTGAATGAGCGACCAAAAGCAATAATACTCCTGGTTGCCACAGCGGTTATGTGGAGCCTGGGAGGATTGCTTATAAAATCCATAGAAGCCCATGCTCTGGCTATCGCCGGGGTGAGGAGCGCGATTTCCGCAATAATAATCATTATTGCAACGGGCAGGCCGAAGTTCGACTGGTCCGCGGCTCAGACCGGCGCGGCCCTGTCATACGCCGGCATGGTGATTTTGTTCGTTGCAGCGACAAAAAACACAACGGCGGCCAATGCAATACTTATCCAGTATACGGCCCCTGTGTACGTGATATTTCTCAGCGCATGGCTCCTGAAGGAAAAAGTGGACCTTTTTGATTGGGTAACGGTAATAATCGTGATGGCCGGTATGGTCATGTTCTTCATCGACGATCTCGGCATGGGCGGCATGCTGGGGAATATCCTTGCCGCGGGAAGCGGGATCTCGTTCGCAGCTTTCACGATTTGCATGCGGATGCAGAAGGATGGTTCCCCGATAAGTTCGGTTATCCTCGGGAACCTGCTGACAGCATTGATCGGTGTGCCGTTCCTGTTCAGCAACATGCCGGATGCCAGGGGCTGGCTGTACCTGGCCGTGTTGGGTACATTGCAGCTCGGGATACCGTATATCCTTTATTCAACAGCGATAAAGCATGTCACGGCGCTTGAAGCAAGCCTGATACCGGTGATAGAGCCTATACTGAATCCCGTGTGGGTGTATATCTTCCTTGGCGAGGCACCAGGGAAATGGGCTCTGGCCGGCGGTATGACCGTCATCACGGCAGTTACGGTGAGGTGCGTGGTCCCGCTGCGCAGTCATGCTTCACGTGGTCATTCCTGAAATGTGGTAGAGTGTGTAAAAGTAAGCCACCTGAAAACCATGGGTTTGGTGTGGGGTTTTTGAACATCCCGTCGCTGGGATGTCTGTGCAGGGGAATAAGTGAAACTGCAGCGAAACGCTTACAGAACCGGGCTGCTCCGGACACCCTGTAATAGCCCTTGTAATCCAGGCGAAGGTAATTCATGTATTTATACTTACTTTCAGGGGCATTGCATAGGACCCAAAGTCCAAGGAACATTTTTGGATGATTCCTTGATGTGATGTAATATTTTCCGCCGGTTTCGCTGATCTGCAGCCCATGGTCCAGGATAGCCCTGAAGCGGAATTCGTTCTCTTTATAGACGCGGGATCTGCTGAAAGATTTCATTACATTATCGAAGTTCTGTCTGGAGATCACAAGCGCGTAATCTGCGTGCTATCCCGGTTCTGACAGAGAGGTTTATTGCATCTTTTGTGACCAGGTATCCGGCAACTGCCGGAAAGCCTGAAACAGTGGACATCTACGCTTAAGTTTTGTATATTTTAATTTGAAAACAGGCGATGACAGGTGGATATGAGTATGAATGAGAGGATAAACATTTTCGGAGAAATACAGGAGAATTTAAAGCAGGAGAATGGAGGCAGAACGGGCATGTACCGCACTGAACTGCGCCGCGCCAGGTTTGCCGCCAAAGCGCTTATGCTGTATCGGTCTTTGAACCAGGACTCACTGATAAGAGAACTGGGTGTTTTACTTGAATGCTTGGATTCCGACTGGCCCGACCTGTTCCTTATAGCAGATTTGTACAGTTCGGTCGGGAACGGGCTGCTCAGGGCGGGTCTGAGTTTGAAGGCCTACATCATAGAAAAGGTCCTGCATACGGAGAATCCGTTCAGTATGGCGGCAGAGTCGATGGGCGCCGCGTGCCTTGCCGGCGGAACTGCCGATCCGTGTCCGGCAGAAGAGGGTGCTGGTTCAATAGATTCCAGGGCTGCATCAAAGGATCCTGGTGCAGGAAAAGTTTTATCAATGTCGGCAGGTTCAGACGTATCAAAAAGCGCGGCTGCTTCACCTGCCCTTTTCGGCAAAACGTTAGCGGACGCAGTGAAGAACGACCTGGCCCAACTGCAGGTGCTCGCCGGGATACGATCCGAGTGGATAAGGGATTCCTACCTGTATCTGTGCAGGGATGATGCAGCGATGCAGGAAGCGGTCATGAAACTGCCGCTTTGGATCAGCGAAAATCCCTCGTGGCAGCGTAAAGCATCCGTTTCTGATGGAGCCGTTGCACCGGACCGTGTGAGGGAAATAAAGGAACTGCTGCTGAAAAGCGATCAGTGGCCTGACTGTGCGGAAGAACTTGCTGAGTTCCACAGGAGCTGCGGCAGCGGGGTTTTCTCGAAATACAGGTCATTCGTCTGGAGGCGCGTCCCCGCAATTGCTGTGGCAGGCGGATATAATATCCCGGGGATAAATCCGGCATACAATGATAACTTAAGCCTTATCGAAGGCAGCTGCAAACCGGAGCCGGGAACGACCGGCAGTTTCATTGGCGTTGAATCGCCTGACCCTGTGAGGTTTTCCGACCTGGTATCATACGAACTTGAGAGAGAGGAAGTCATACGGAATACCCTGCATTTCCTGGATGGCAGGCCTGCAAACAACATCCTTCTGTACGGCGACAGGGGGACCGGCAAATCGTCCACTGTAAAAGCATTGGCAAACGAGTTCCATGCCAGGGGGCTTCGTATAATAGAAGTACCCAAAAGCCTGCTCTCCGATTTCCCTGTGATCATAAGGCGCCTGGCAGGGAGGAGCCTGAAGTTCATACTGTTTGTCGATGACCTGTCTTTCGAAGACAACGACGAAAACTATACCGCCCTCAAAGCGATGCTGGAAGGCGGCCTTGAGACAAAACCGGACAATGTGCTGATCTATGCCACCTCCAACAGGAAACACCTGGTCAGGGAGAGGTTCAGCGACAGGGCCGGGCTGGCCTCCGGCAGTACAGATGACGAAGTCAGGGCGGCGGACACCATACAGGAGAAGCTTTCACTGTCGGACAGGTTCGGAATGACCGTGGTGTTCTCATCACCTGACAAGAAGACATACCTTGAGATAGTCGAAGGGATCGCGAAAAAGAGAGGCCTTGAGGTGGACAGGGAGTACCTGCACAGGGAAGCCATGAAATGGGAACTGCAGTACAACGGCCGTTCGCCCAGGACAGCAAGGCAGTTCGTGGATTGGCTCGAGGC
>JAKOPX010000519.1 GCA_029778665.1 Bacillota bacterium
GATTGCCTTCCTCAACAAGAGGAGGCAAGCCCTCCTTTCCAATGCAGCGGCGTGAGAACAAAGGTTATGGCTAAAAAGGTGAAAATCATGGAGTTTAAGAAGGTGGGCACGGTTTCCAAGAAGTACGAGGCACTCGTGCTGGATGTCGAGGGCTGGAAACTGGGCCAAATAGTTATCGGGGCCGAAAACGCACAGCGTCTGCTCCGGGGCACCGAGATCGAGATCAATTTCGTCCAGAACGAGTTTGTTGGGTACGCGGGCCGTGCAAAACTGTCCTTCAGCCGAAAGGCGGTCAACCTGTATCTGGTGGATATGGGACTGCTGACCGTCTCTCTGGTAGCGTTCACGGACGTTCTTCGTGGCAGGCGCAAAACAGCCAGTATTTCGAGACCGATCCCCAAAGCACAGCCGAAGAAAGACCCGATCGACAGCGATCTGGAAAAATCCTTCTAGGAGGTGAAAAACATGATATCAAGGACGGGGAAACCCGTAGAAACCATCATGTCCTGGAATTCTTGGGCAGATGGGCAAAAGTGGATCGATCGTGTCATGGCTGAAGGGCCGGACGTGCCATGGTCTAAAGTGCCAATGTCGTCCGTAGGTCGGAGTATGGCAATCTGCACGGTAAAAGAGGCTATAGCACTGGTCGAGCCCGAGAATGCAGAAGAAATCTGGGAGCGGTTCCAGGCACGGCTGAAGAACAGTCCGTACACCAACTGGAGTGGTGATTAAGATGACAGTAAAGGTTCTTTCGAACGACGGAGCCCTGTACGAGGGCAAATCGTACGCAGAAGTGGTGAGAATGATGAAACTGGACTCTTTTGTCCATCACTCCTCAAAGCAGGAGTATATGTCTGAAACGGCGCGGCGTTGCGTCATTTTCAGAGGAAAGGAGATCCGGTTCAACGGCCCCAAAGAATTCCTACAAGAACTGCAGCGGATCCAGGCAATCCAGAAAGTGTGGGTGGAATAACACCCATTTTTGAAAAGGTGAAGAAAAATGGAGTATGAGCGTCCTCTTTATGACGAACCCGGCGGAATGTTGATAGTACCAA
>JAKOPX010000520.1 GCA_029778665.1 Bacillota bacterium
CAAGACATTATATGGCATAAACCAAATCCACTCCCGGAAAGCGTTAAAGATAGATGCACAAAGGCACACGAATACATATTCCTGTTAGCGAAGTCAGCACAATACTATTATGACAACGAAGCGATAAAGGAAAAAGCCGTATGCGGCACAGACGTAGGAATATTGAGAAGCAAGAAACAGGCAATATGTAATCACCCTTCGATATTAAAAAGGCAAAAAGAAAACATTGATAGCAGAACAGCGGGGGACGGTAACCGCAATAAGCGTTCTGTATGGACAGTAGCCACAAAGCCATTCAAGGAAGCTCACTTTGCAGTATTCCCGCCAGATTTGATAGAACCGTGTATATTGGCAGGAACTTCCCCTCGGGCTTGTGAAATATGCGGCGCACCGTGGGAGAGGGTGGTGGAGAGAAAACGATTTAAACGAAACGAATTACCCCCATCAGACCCACGATATAGACCAAATGTGTATCAAGGGGCCTACGATGGAATAAATGGAAAAGGTGACGCTGGTTATACTGAAACGAAAACCATTGGCTGGCAGCCTACCTGCACCTGCGAGGGCAACGACGGCTCCGGCCGGTGCGTCGTTCTCGATCCGTTCGTCGGGTCAGGTACGACGCTCCTGGTTGCCCAGCGTCTCGGACGCTCAGGTATCGGCATCGAACTGAACCCCGAATACATTGAGATAGCCAAGCGGCGGTTAAATAGTGTGCAGTTGAAACTGGTAATGGAATAGGGGGTAGACTGGTGAAAACCAACGAATTAAGGAGGCAAGTATGAAGATGTACAAACCTTTTTCACCGGCGCGGTTTGAACAGTTAGTTAAGGAATTCCAAGAACAAGAAGGAAAAATCCTGTCGCACAAAGGTAATGAGTATTCACCTCATGAAGACAGGCTTCTGAATTTTCACCAAGTGGCGGAGTTTCTGGGGCGAACGCCTGCCGAGGTGGCTCTGGCGTATCTGCTGAAGCATATCCAAAGCATAGCCTTGGCGGTGAAGACCGGGAAATATACTTGGGCCTGGGAGACAGAAGGCGGCGAAGGGTTGAAGCAGCGCATAGCCGATGCGAGGAATTACCTGCTG
>JAKOPX010000521.1 GCA_029778665.1 Bacillota bacterium
CGCCGTCGCTCGGCGTGTATACGGTAAGAGTCCTGACGACCTCATGCTTTTTACGGCCCTTTTTCACAAATGCTATCTTGATATATTTCGATCCAATATCGATTCCGATAACTCTTTTGGTAGCCATATCCCGCCCCCTGTAATTTGTTATTGGTCACTGGCTTGCCCAGCTTGTATCAGCAAACAGAGACAGATCATTTTGCCCTGAGGACGACTGTCTCCTCAAACTTTCCCTTTCCGG
Source organism: Bacillota bacterium (assembly GCA_029778665.1). Lineage (GTDB taxonomy): Bacteria > Bacillota > Clostridia > Acetivibrionales > DTU013 > DTU013. The sequence goes on from JAKOPX010000521.1 coordinate 242, forward strand.
ACGTATCGTATTTTACCACTATTTTTATGCATGTATTGCCGTTCTCCTCTATCTCCTCAAGCTCAATGTCGTTCAGACTGTCCGCTATAACATGTCCATCCGCCCGGAAAGCAGCAGTCTGTGAAGTCATGAGCTTTGTTTCTCCGCTTCCTGCATAGTAATACTTGTAAATATATTCATATTCCGAATCGCCGCCAGCACCAAGTGTTTCTATTTGCAGATATTTCTTCTCATTTGGGGCGACACCTTCAGTCTGAATGCTTACAGCATGCGTGTCAGTCCCGGAGATCAACTCATCATTTTGCCGGATCTTCGTCGTAATATAGGTCATGGCTATCCTGGCTTCATTCTGCTTCCTGTAGCTGTCATGCACGTACTCGTAATGCCTGTTGCCCGTAAAGAAAAGGGAATAGTATGCAGCCATCAGTATGCTCATTATGGCCATCGCCATTATGAGTTCGACCAGTGTCATACCTTTCTGGCTTTTTGCGAGGTTTCTGATTTTTTGGGCAACGAACCTCATTGCACTTCCCTTCCATCGCTTGTCCGGTATTTTCACTTACCGGCCGTCATCAGGTTCCAGCCTGCGGTTATCTGGTCTTTACTTTCACCGATTTTATGGTCCAGATGTCCCTGTCCGGATCCACTTCTTCTCCTGATATTTCGTATTCGTACGTGCCGGAAGGATCCTCGATCAGCGCGCCGGTTATGTTTTTAAGGTCATTTATCATCGCCGTGGCCTGCGGATCCGTCAAAGTCGTATCGGCCAGCCCCGACATCATGTAATGGCTGCCAGTCAGCGCATAGTACTGCATCAGTGCCTTGTTCACCATGTACTCGTGGTTTGCCCTA
>JAKOPX010000007.1 GCA_029778665.1 Bacillota bacterium
CGCTGTTCCGGAATCCGAAAGCGCCGTGAATGTGAAGACCATCCGGTTGATGTCGGTATCCCATTGCCTGAGTACGACTCCCTTATATACAGTTCCGTCGAGCTCGATCTCGATTTTGTTTCCGGATGACAGTTTCCAGCTTCCGCTGAAACTTCCGGACACTTTTCCGTCTGTTGACAGTTCGACAGGGGTTGAGATTTTAACTTCTTTCGATATATCGTCACCGTGGCATATCAGTTTGTATGTGCCTGCTATATCTTTCTTTCGATAACTGCCGATCGTTTCGCCTGAATAGCGGTATGGCGCAATAACGGGCCAGCCGTCCTGGTTCATGAACATCTGATGGACCCTGACTTCATGGTGTTCACCAAGCCCTTTGAATCGAGTGTGGAAGAAAATAAAATACTTACCTGTTTCTTCGTCGTAATATGCCGAGTTATGTCCCGGGGAGAGGTATCCGACCGTACTGGTTTTCATTTCTCCCTCCAGGTTGACGAACTGGTAGTTGCCTATGAGTTTGACTCCATAAGGCTGTATTGACGGGTCATGGAACAGTATCCCGGGTTTTCCCTTACAGTCTGCCATATCCTGTCCCTTTGCGTCAAAATACGGACCGTCGGGATTTTTGGAACGTGCGACGCGGATGTTGTATCCTCCGTCTGATGTCAGACCGCCGAATGACAGGAACAGATAGTAGTAGTCGGTTTCAGGACTGTACATGATATATGGCCCTTCGATCCTTGCGTGATATCCTCCCAGGAGCTTTTTCCCGTACCCCTGGTCCGGAAGCGGGAAACCTGTTTCAGGATCCATTTTTAGGATATATATCCCGCCCGAATAGGACCCATAGACCATCCACAGGTTGCCGTCCTTGTCGAAAAAGACATTGGGGTCGACCACGTTCGGGTGAACATTGGCATTGTATGCCGCGCCGTCCGGGCTGAGTCCCTTGCCTGATTTCAGTATGATCCCCAGGTCTTTGTATGGTCCCTCTATGTTGTCCGAAACGGCGACACCCAGGCATGAAAGTGGTCTGTCGCCCTTACAGCTACAATAATACAGATAATACCGTCCATCGTTCAGCCGAATGACATCCGGCGCCCAGAATGTATTTGACTGTGCCCATTCCAATGCTTCGGCCATTTCTTCCCTTACATTGGGGATCAGTTTGTTTCCCGGCACGGCAGCAGAAGAGATCTGTGTCCACTCAAGCAGATCTTCGGATTTTGCTGATGTAAGATGGGAGCCAAAAACGTAGTACACATCGTCTGTTTTTATTACCGAAGGGTCGTGCACCGTTACATTCCTGAATGCAGGCATTGCTTCAGTGTCCGGACCGTCTGCGTGTCTTCCGCAGGCGGCAAGCAGCATTAATGGGATCATGGCTAACCTGATGATTTTATTTTTTTTCATTACACCGATACCTCTTTCGCAGGGCTAGCTAATCAATAAAAATGTAAAATATTTTAGAATAGATTTAATTTTATGTTATCACAGTGTTGAAACACGTGTCAATCCAAAAAGGGGAAATGGCTGTTATATCTGATGGACGGCGGTGATGAAACGGATACGATCCCATTTGCAGTAACGAATTTGTTGATTGCTTTTTGTCGAGCAATCGATTAAAATTAAAATGAGTTTAAAATAATTAAGATTATATTTAACAAAAGGAGACATAAAGGAATCATGCAGACATTAAGCAGGACTGGATTGAAAAAATACAAGCCATGGATCATGAACAGGGCAGATCCCTACGTATACAGGCATATTGACGGGACATATTACTTTACGGCTTCAGTTCCTGAATATGACCGCATTATCCTGCGCAGGTCGGAGTCCCTTATCGGACTTGCCGATGCGGAAGAGCATGTAGTATGGGTAAAGCATGACAGCGGCGCCATGAGTGCCCACATCTGGGCCCCGGAGATACATTATATCGATGGCAGATGGTATATCTATTTTGCGGCAGGTGAAAGGGAAAATATCTGGAACATACGTCCTTTTGCACTGGAGTGCAGCGGTGACCCGATCGCCGGGAGATGGGAAGAAAGAGGCATAGTGCAGCGGGCCGAAGATGATATTTATTCATTCACTTCTTTTTCACTGGATGCGACCACTTTCGAGGCAAACGGGCGGAGATATTTGGTATGGGCAGAGAAGCCCGGAAGAGGCGACCAGGTATCAAACCTGTATATAGCAGAAATGGAGACGCCGTTGAAACTGAAAAGTGCCCAGGTCATGCTGACAAGCCCGGACTATGACTGGGAGAGGGTGGATCATTGGGTGAACGAAGGACCTGCAGTCCTGATAAAAAACGGGAGGATTTACCTTACTTACTCTGCCAGCGCAACGGGTGCATGTTATTGCGTCGGGATGCTGGCGGCTGATCTTAATGCTGACCTGCTCGATCCGCTTTCATGGAAGAAGTCGCGGTATCCGATCATGAAAAGCGATCCGGACAGATGCATTTTTGGACCCGGACACAACAGTTTCACGGTATCGGAGGACGGAAAAGACATCATGGTATTCCATGCGCGCCAGTACGAAAAAATCGAAGGGAACCCGCTGTATGATCCCAACAGGCATGCGATGCTGGCTGAAATACATTGGGACAGGCACGGAAATCCCATGTTCGAGCCGTACCTGTGACAAACAAAGCCCGGGCAAGTGTTTCGCATCCATATGCCCGGGCCTCTGCACCAAAATATCATTCTTCCTTTATCGGGCTGTAATTGATCCTGACGTTGATGTCCTGGTTGTAATTGCCGAAATTCTTGCCGTATATCGTAAGACCTCCTATGTGGGTCGCGTCGTCAGGGACGGCAAGCCTGAACTTGATAACGCTCCTGTAATCCAGGTTGAAATCCTTGAGCGAGACATCAGATATCTGGAGTCCGTCGATGAAAGTCCCCTTGTTGTTTATCATTATCATTTTCAGCAGTCCATACTGGTTCCAGTTCCTGTACCACCAGTCGGGAGTGAAGATACCCTTCGCATTGCCGAAATCCCCGGGGCTGGTCCAGTAACCTATCCATTTGTTGTTGATATAGAAATGGATGTCGGACGGCCAGTTGTCATTGCATCCCGGAGCTTCCGAACTCAATTCCAGCGAGATCGTTATCTGGTCTATCTTCTGCGAAGGGGGCAGAAAATTCGGGATGATGTATTCCACATATCCCCTTGAAAACCAGAGTATGTCGCTGTTGTAGCGATCAGGGTGTGCGAAATAACGCGGGTCGTCCACTTCTCCGATAAGGGCTTCGGCTGTTGCCAGGCCACATGTCGGATAAACGTGGTAATCGGAATAATGGCCTACTTTTATATCAACTTCGTATATATCCCTGGATGATTCCTGTGAATTCAGTTCCACAAGTATTTTATCCAGATGCACGGTGCACTTTTTCTGGTTCCCATGACCGGAGGACTCGTTGGAAACAACGACAATACCGCACTCTTCCAGCTTTTTTATGTGGTTCGTCAGAGCGCTGTTGGTTATGTTGAGGCTCGATGCAAGCTCATTCATGTTCATTCCGTTATTCGTCAGAAGAGTTTTGATGATCTGGATCCTGATATCGGAACCCAGAGCTTTGAATATTTCCAGGCCCTCATCAAGTGTTTTGATATGCAGCATGATTTCCTCCGTTTAATGCTGATAGCATTAGCTAAAATAAAGTATAGAGTATAGATCGCAATAAATCAAGGAAACTTTCCAAGCGCTCACTCCTTCACGCTTGAGAACATTACTGATTCGATGATCCATCGCTGGAATATCCCGTAAATTATCAGGACAGGTACCAGCAGCATGACCGACCCGGCCATTATTCTGGGCACGTGTGTGTTGATTGCATACTGTTCGTTGAACTTTGCCACCATGACTGTTACAGGCTGCCAAATCTCGTTCTTCAAAAATATAGTCGGGGCTAGGTAATCGTTCCATGATCCTATGAACCACAATACGCCGTGTGCTGCCAGTGCCGGCGTTATCAGGTGCAGGATCACACGGCGGAAGATCTGGAAGTAGTTGCAGCCGTCTATTTTGGCAGCATCGATGATAGAATCAGGTATATAGTTCATAAACTGGCGCAGGAAGAAAATCATCAGTACATTGCCTGTCAGTTTTGGCAGGATCATCGGCAAAGGCCCCTGGAGCATGCGCAGTTCGCTGAACAATACGAACTGGGGTATCATTATCGATGGAAACGGTATCATGATACCGCTCAGCAGTATCAGGAACAATACATTCCTGCCGGCGAACCTGATTTTTGCAAAAGCAAATGCGGCCAGCGCGGAAACGAAACTTCCCACGATCACCGGCGGTACCGAATAAAGAATGGTGTTAAGGAATCCTCGAACAAGGGGGATCTCGGACCAAATCTGGATATAGCTTGAGAAATCCCAGGTCCTGGGCAGCAAACCTGCCAGGTAGATGTGCATCTTGGGCTTGAAAGAGGTAAATATCATCCAGATGAACGGATACAGCATCACTACGGAGCCGGCTGCAAGAAATATGAAAATGATCATGTCAGCGATTTGCTTTTGCCTTTTCAACCCTGTCACCCCTTCCGTTGATATAGA
>JAKOPX010000522.1 GCA_029778665.1 Bacillota bacterium
CCATACCCTGGACAGGATGCACACCAGGGGACTTCAAAGTAGTTCACCCGCTTGCCTGGATTCCTTCGAAGGTACTCAGGAGGAACAGCGCTCAGCGGGATTCCGCAGTATGTGACTTTAACGGTTCTCATTACTGCCCCTTGCTGATGTAGTCGTTTATAGCCTTTCCCAGATTGTCAAAGTTCCCTGTCCTGAACACGCTGTTCAGATAACTGGTGAACCGATCCATTCCTCCCGCCTGTATGATCTTCTTTCTTAGTCCCCCTTTGATGAACAGCTTCCAGATAAATGATTCCATTATGAGCTTCTTCCTGCCAAAGGCACTGGTCATCGTCTTACTGGACAGTTCTTTCTTGTCCCTTACCACTATGTCCTCATTGCTGTTCAATTCACTCGTCAGGTTGGTGAGGTAATCGGGAGCCCTCGTCTCTCCTGCGTCCATGATGTAGCTGTAAGATATACCCAGCAGGACTTCGTACTCCGAATCCTTGGTCTGATAGGTTACGGAATCCCCGTTGCTGGAACCTGCGTTTGTGTTCGGGATGGCATGTCTGATGTTGCTTCTGGGATTGTTGATGATCTTCAGATTAAATGAAAGGAGCTTGGATCTGTAACTCTCTATCTTATTCGCTTCTGAAACAGACTCCTGGACATACGGAGGATCGCTGAGGTTTTCGTACATGGGTTCTACTACTTCGTTGGTAGTTTTGACAACCGTTCTGCTTGCCTGCTCCAGCCTGTATCCTGATCCGTACAATCCAGCGGAACCGGCAGGACCCTGTGGGAAGAAGGGTCTACTGGTAATTTTGGTCACGCCACAACTGGTAAGGACATCGAACGCACCCATCGGCGTATAGACCAGCACGGAGAAGTCCAGCCTGTTCCTATAGAGGTGATTTATCATTCTCCATGCGGCTACATAAGAAGGACGGTTGTCAACCACTCTGGTTACAAAGGGCATGGAATCCTGTATCAACTCGAATGCCGCTGAGAAGAGTCTGGTCTTGGATACATCTCTGGGAGCCTCCAC
>JAKOPX010000008.1 GCA_029778665.1 Bacillota bacterium
CAACTCCATAAACGGACTACAAACAAGGTGGAAATTACTCTTGCAAAAAAGTCAGCTAATTTCACACCTCTGGTTTACTATGCTCAAAAATGGGCTGGCTTTGCTCCTCTACCCAATATTTTAACCTATAAATTCATGAAAATCATTAAAAATATTGCAAAAATATACTACTCTAAAACCGCTCAGCCCCTCATGTTCCCTAAAAAAACACTTTCTGTGGAATTTACTTTTACAAAGTGGAATTTACCTTTTCAATTGACCTTTTTTAAATATATATCTTTGTTTTTGTAATCGAAACCCTTTATTTCAACAGTTTCGCCGACATACAACCTTGTTTGTGCCCCGGGCGTCACCGATTTATTTCCTTGAATTTCCATTTATTTCCTGTTTGCGGGTCAGGCCGCATTCATAAGCATCGTTTCAATAAATATCCCGTACCCTCTTGTCGGGTCGTTTACCAGGACATGGGTCACTGCCCCGACTATTTTGCCGTCCTGTATCACGGGACTTCCGGACATTCCCTGGACTATTCCCCCTGTAGTCCTTAGCAGCCTTTCATCCGTTATTTTGATTATCATCCCTTTCGAACCGTTGAGGCTTTGCCTGGATACCTTCTGGATAACTATGTCATACTCCTCGATATTTTTCCCGTCTATGTTCGACAGTATGGTAGCCGGACCTTCCCTGATATTCGCCCTTACTCCCACTGGATATACTCTTCCCTTGATCCTCTGCATGGCATTCCTGTCAAGTTTGCCGTATATTCCTACCTCCGTGTTCGACAATATGGTTCCGAGAAGCCTCCCTTCCGAAAATACTCCTTTCAGTTCTCCGGGTACGCCCGACCTGCTCATTTTGACTCCCAGAATATCAGATTCGAGTATTTCGCCCGCCTTTACCGACATAAGCGTTCCTGTGTCGATATCCGTGATGCCGTGGCCCAGGGCACCGAACCTGCCGGTATCAGGATCGTAAAAAGTAAGTGTTCCTATTCCGGCCGTACTGTCACGGACCCACAGCCCGATATGGTATTTGCCGTCCTCGGATGACCTGACAGGTGTCACCATAGTCTCCTGTACTTCTTCTCCCGTCCTGAACCTTATCTTCAAAGGCTTTCCGCCGCTTTGATCTATTGCGTCGACAAGGTCGTCGATACTCTCCGTTTCCCTTCCGTTTACCCCGATTATTATACATCCCGGCTTTATGCCCGTATTCCTGGCCGGGACGATTTTCTGACCATTTGAGAACACACTGGATATGCCGATCACAAGTATACCGTCAAGTTTTATCTTTACGCCTATCGTGTTTCCACAGGCCACAAGGTTTTTGTTCGAAACAACATCGACATTTATGGTTTTTACCGGAATAATTCCAAAAAAACGCAGGTTCAGCTTCAGGCTTCCGCCTTTATCCGAACTGAGCGAAACTGGCCTGCTGAGCCCGATGTGGTTATATGGCCTTTCAACGCTCTTGCCGTTGATCTTAAGGATTCCTTCAGTATCAGCCTTTATGCTGATGGGAAAAAGACTGCCAATGTCGTATTGATACTCTTCTCCTTCTATCAGAACCATGTCACCGGGAACCGTCAGGATGACCTTCATGACAGAAACACCGGTTACCGCGATTGCAACTGTAAGCAAAATAAAAAGCGCCTTAATGACAAATGCGGATTTTTTCATTGTTCAACCTCCTGCAAGTAAGTTAACCTTTTGCAAAATCAATTATTCAAACAATAAAATGAACAGAAGGAAAAATGGACAGAAAAGAAAAAAATCCGGCGTATGAGCCGGATTTTGCTGTTTATTTCAGATTTGTCAGGCCGTTCTCGACTTTTTGGCTGTTTTGATCATTTCTTCTGCATATTTAAGTGATGCTTCCGTCGTTTCTCCGCCCAGAAGCCTTGCGATCTCCTTTATCTTGTCGTCGTCGCCGAGACTGGTAACCCTGGTCCTGGTTTTCTCTTTTTCCACTATTTTTTCGATCAGGTAATTGTGGTCGGCCATGCATGCGATCTGTGCCTGATGTGTCACACACAGCACCTGGTGGCTGCGTGATATGTATGAAAGTTTCTCGCCGACTTTCTGTGAAGCCCGTCCGCTTATCCCCGTGTCGATCTCGTCAAATATCAGTACCGGGATTTTGTCGACCTCGGCAAGTATGGTTTTGACTGCCAGCATGATCCTCGACATCTCACCGCCGGAGGCTATGCGGGCCAATGGTTTGAGAGGCTCTCCCACGTTGGGGGATATAAGGAATTCAACCCTGTCCAGGCCGTTGCTGCCGAATCTTCTGCCGGAGTCACCCGCTGCATCGGCATCGAACTGTATATCCACCTTGAACCTGGCATTTTTCATCTCAAGATCGGTTAACTGCTGAGCGATTTTGCTCTCGAGAAGGGAAGCCGCTTTCACACGTTCTTCATTCAGCCTGAGGGCAGCATGGTAAAGCTGCTTTTCGAGTTCCGCCAGTTCTTCCGCCAGGGCTTTTGCCGTTTCTTCGCTTTTTTCAAGCTCTTCCAGCTGCTTTTCAGCTTCTTCGCAGAATCTGTGAATTTCAGGTATAGAGTTCCCGTATTTCCTTTTAAGCCTGTATATCAGGTCCAGCCTTTCCTCGATCTCGTCAAGAAGTGCAGGATCATACTCTATGCTTTCAAAGCTTTGCCTGACGTCGCCTGCAATATCCTCAAGCTGATAAACCAGGTCCTGCAGCCTGCTGTATATTTCACCGTAGCTTTCGTCCAGTGCCGCAATGGAACTCAGCTGCGCCAATGACTCATTCATAGCGTCCAGCGCGGAACTTCCGCCCGAACCCGCGGAAAGCAGATCATATACTGAAGCCATCGTGCCTGATATCTTTTCAGCATTGACAAGCAGCATTTTCTGCTTGTTCAGATCTTCATCCTCTGAAGTTTTCAGCCTTGCTTTCCGGATCTCGTCCACCTGGAACCTCAGAAGGTCCATTTTCCTTTCCCGTTCGCCGGGATCTCCCGACAGCGCCCTGATCCTTGCCTTAACGCTCCTGTACTGTCCGAGCAGTTCCGTGTACTCTTCCTTTGCAGCGCGCAGGCTCCCGCCTGCAAACGAATCGAGAAGTTCGATATGATACTCTGTTTTCAGAAGCGACTGGTTGTCATGCTGTCCGTGTATGTCGATCAGCCTTTCGCCGATAGCTTTCATGAACGTTGCCGAAACCATTTTGCCGTTTATCCTGCAGGTATTTTTGCCGGACTGCGATATCTCCCTTGAAAGGATGAGCGTTCCGTCCTCTTCGGGTTCCATTCCCATATCGGACAGTATGTCCCTCACTCTTTCGGCATCGACCTGGAAAACGGCTTCAATAAGAGCCTTTTCAGCCCCCGTCCTGATGATCTCTCTTGATACCCTGTAACCAAGAACAGCATTGATGGAATCTATTATAATCGATTTTCCTGCTCCCGTTTCTCCCGTGAGCACATTGAGACCTTCGCCGAGTTCCATGCTTATCTCGTCTATAAGCGCAACATTGCGGATATCCAGTTGCAGAAGCATATCGGCATTCACCCCCAACCGGCTCCGACCGAAGGCATACGTACCCGGCCGTGTCCTGACCGGGCATGCCGGTCTTACGCCGGGATCATCCTGTTGAACTTGCTGACAAGCTCTTCAGCAATCTTTTCCGCCCGGCAGACGATCATGATGGTATCGTCGCCGGCGATCGTACCCACGATCTCAGGCCACTTGAGCGCATCGACAGCCGATGCCGCTGCCTGGGCCATACCCGGCAGAGTCTTCACAACAACGATATTGTTTGCATAATCACAGCTTACAAACGACTCTGTGAATACAGTAAGAAGCTTGTTGGAGATATTGTTCTCACTGCGGGTGATCGATGCGTACCTGTAGGTCCCGTCGTCAGACATGACCTTTATCAGCCTCAGTTCCTTTATATCCCTCGATACCGTCGCCTGGGTCACGTCCATTCCGTGTTCCCTGAGCTTTTCCGCCAGTTCCTCCTGGGTCTCGATTGGATATTTCTCGATCAGTTCCAGTATTTTGGCGTGCCTGCTATATTTCATGTTTCTTCAGACTCTCTCCCCTGAAATAGATTTTTGTTCTGAGTATGTCAAAGAAGTTCACATTCCCTATTTTTATCAGATTTATGGAATAGCCGGATTTCCTGACGCTGACGGAATCGCCGTTCGATATCTCGTATCCTTCGCGTCCGTCAAGGGAAACCATGGCGCTGTGCTCAAACTCGTCAGCGACCACGGCCTTGACAACACTGTCGGATTTCGTGATGAAGGACCTTGAATAAAGTATGTGAGGACATATTGGAGTAACTATCATGACTTCCGTATCCGGTTCGGCTATCGGGCCTCCG
>JAKOPX010000091.1 GCA_029778665.1 Bacillota bacterium
ACGATCCCGTAAAGCCCCTCCGCGGATTCCCATGCTTCAATCTGCGCGGTGGTGCGCCCCATGACAGTATTCATCCTGCCGGGATGTACGGCAAATATCCTGATGTCGGGCACAGTGCTCCTGAAAACGGCCACCAGCTTGTTGGCGGCAGCCTTCGAGATCGAGTATGCAGGAAAACCGCTTCCAGTATTCCTTATACTGCCGGCTTCCGACGTAACAGTTATGAAAACGCTGTCATTGCTTCTTTTTACAAAAGGTGTGAAATACCTGATAACCATCGCAGGTCCGACAAGGTTTACATCCATTGATACCCTGAGATCTTCGAGATCCATCTGAAGCAGGTCATTTGTCCTGTCCCCGTCGCAAAGTACTCCGGCATTGCTTATCACCGCATCCACCTGTGAAAAAACATTCCTGACTGTTTCCGCAGCCAGCATCACGTCTTTTTCTGATGTAACATCCATCGGGACGAGCGTGACCAGGCCGTTATATCCTGCTGCCAGTTCATCCAGTTCATCCTTCGGCGCCTTCGGAAAATAGCATGCTACAACATGGTGACCTTCCGAAGCGAACTTCTTGACAAGCTCATAACCCAATCCACGATTCGCTCCTGTTACTACGACTTTCATTTCTCCATTACCTCCGTTCATTTCTGTATAACTTGCTTCTTCATATCCTGCTTCAGCCGGACAACCACCCGGCATTGATATTATAACCTATTTTACCCAAAAAAACAGGCGGCAAATATGCCACCTGTCACGATATCTCTCAATGGATCACGGCAGTGGAGGTATCTTCAGCTCCTGTCCCACAAAAATCTTGTCCGGGTCCTTCAGGTCGTTGGCTTCCATTATCAGCACGTACTTGCTTTCGTCGCCATAGAACTTCTTTGCTATCTTCATCAGCATATCGCCCGGCCTGACAACATATGTGGTGCCTTCAGACCCTACCCCGTCGCCTCCGGCAGTGTTTCCCGGCTGGGTGGTTTCTCCTCCGCCCGTGTTATCCGGTGTTTCATCCGTCGGTTCCTGGTCCCCGTCCAGTCCCTGTCCGTCCGGAGCATCATCGTTCATGGAAGGATCGGTCTTATCGCCGCCATTGTCGACAATGGCCGGAATATCGTCAGGAGCCGGCTCCTTCGCCTGCGGGCTGATCATTTTCCAGAGCCTGTACCCGCCCAATATCACCGCCGTCGCCAACAGTACCAGTACCGCGATGGCTGCGATCTTGCCGGCATCCACCGGTATCTGCCGCCTGCGCGCCGCCGCAGGCATGCCGTACCTGGGCTGTACCCTTACGGAAGGCGTCCTGTGCTGCACCGGGCGGGCCGCATCATCGTCATAGCCGTACTGTTCTCCGGCTTCCTCTATCCTGATGACCATCGCCGATACGGCCTCTTCGGGTTCTTTGGCCAGTGCTTCCGTCACAAGTTCTCCTGCAGTTTCATCGGGTTCCGCTCCGGAAGCAAGTATGTCATATATCGTGTCCTCGTCCACGACATCCGAAAGGCCTGCGCTGCATATCAGGTATGTAGTCCCCGCCCTCAGCGGGTAAATATCGGACTTCTTGACGGTCGTCCTGGCTTCCTCCATGGCAGCCTTCTGCTGCCTGGTAAGCATCTCCGCCTGTTCGTCACTGATAATGCCCATCTTCAGCAGCCTTTCGGCTCTCTTGTAATCATTGACGAACAGTTTGAACGTATCGCCTTCCAGCTTGTATATCCTGTAGTTTCCAAGGCTGACGGCAGCTATCTGCCCGTCCTCTATCAGGATGCCGGAAAACGACGGCTTCCTTTCCCCGAAATCGTTATCACCAAGTGAAAGGCTGTGGATCAGGTTGCTGGCCTGCTCCACGACCTGGACCAGGTCATCCAGTTTTACATTGATGCCTTTCGAACTTGCCGACGCTTTCTGGTGGAATTTCTTAAGATCGCTGATAAGGGAAACACCGGATTCATCATCTTCCATATGCCCCGACAAAGCGAAAAAGAATCTGGTGTCGACCATCTCAAGTGATATCTGCGAATAGTCTGCCGCACTCGGGTGGATAAACCTGCCGTTGGCATATATCCTGTCGTTATTTGACGTATAAGCCGTGCCGGCGTGTGTGACTGCGGAGAACGTTACCTTTACGGCATTTCCCATATTGGATACCCCCTTGTCTTCGGTAGGAATGAACATGCCAGGAAGCCGGAATCAACCCCAATAAAATAATACCACAATAAAAAACCGTATTCAATAAATGTAATTTATACTAATTGACTTGAACTGCGGTTAAATAGTTCCAAGAAAATATAATGTTTTACACAGCATACCGATATGTCATTCCCGTCTCTTCGTTATCACGATCCCGGATATCTTCACGCCGTCGCCGGTTTTGGCAAGTTCGACGGTAAAATCGTCTTCGGGTCCTGAAAAATGACAGCAGGTGTCATACGGTTCAGCAGGCAAAAGTTTTCCTTTTTCGATATTGCGGGACAGGGCCGGCATCACCTTTTTGATGATGTAATCCTTAAAAGCCGGCAAGCTGGAGTCATCCAGCCCGTCAAGCCCTGAAAACGGCGGTATCATCACCATCGAATAAGCTTTTTCATAATCCCGCTTCCATATAGCCGCCAAAAACCTGACAGCCGTGTTGAAGCTCGCATATGGCATTTCAACGCTCCGTGGCCGCGCGCCGTAGCTTTTCCCGTTCCACTTGTACACCATGCTCTCCCTGACATGATAGCAGGCTTCCTCGGCCGATATAACCTCATGTCCGTCCTGTGTGCCGAACTCCACGACGATCTCTGCTGTGCCGTCACCGTCTGTATCAGCCACCTCCAGGCTTCCGTGGAAGAACGTCCTCCCGCTGTACCATGCCTGGTGCGGGACCGATCCCTCCCAGTCAATCACGGATATGTCTATTTCATGCCTGTGCCCGAACACCCTCGATATCACCGCTTCTTTCAGCCCGTCTCCATCGGTGTCCGCCGCGGCTGCGCTGTCTATGACCCCGGGCAGCTCACATCCGGGCGGCGATTCCCGGAACATGAACCAGTCATGTCCGATTTCACCGTTTTTCCCCGCCTTTACTATCATCACCGCGGAATCGGGAGGGAACGGCGCAAACCTTGTCACACCGATCACAGCTTCCTTATCCCCGTCGCCGTCAAAGTCTTCATAAAAAATAAAATCCACCACAGCACCTTCCGGCAACTGTGACGTTATATATTCAGACAAACGCATATCATCCTCACCGACCCAGTCAGGCCATCCATGTTCGAATCCCGTCCAATCCCTAAGTCCGTCCGGCAAACTGGCTGCCATTATCAATATATTCAGATGGATGGATGGCGGAAACCTGCCCTGAATTTTTCGGCGGCAATCGGGTAAAAGCGCTAAATCACGGACAGATCCCTGAGTTCATAAAACACGAGATACCTGGGTCCGGTCGGTTTCCTGCGGACATCGGTACTGTAAGCGTAGCTCCACTCGGCAAGGATGGATGATCCTCCGCTGACCTCCTCCCTGAACCTGCCCCGGATGACTGCGCCGTACCTCATGAGCTCCCTTAACTCTTCCTGCGTAAGGAAACTGCCGTCGCCCGTTATATGCATGTCCCCGGAAAATGCGCCGTTTTTGTCCGAAGGGACGATGATGGTCACGTCTTTTCTCCCGTATGTAACAAGATTCCACAGATCGCGGTCAACCGCCTCTATAACGAGCCTCTGGCTGTTGATGTCGAGAACGCCGCTTTTCTCGGCTATAAAATACGGATAGTATACTACGATGCCCTTTCCCTTGTATTCCCGGAGAAACTCCCTGCCTTTTGCCTGCGCTTCCGCATGATCCACTCCGACCGCCCTGGGCAGGTTCAGGTCGTCTCCCGCGGCAGTGGCGACCCTGACCGTCCAGAGCAGACCTTCGTCAAGTACCGTGTCATCAGTAAAAAGCATCCACGGCACAGACGGGATATTCAGCGCCTTCAGTTCATAAAATCCCATGTATTTGTTCACATCAGTCCTCCGAATGTCCTTACCCGTTATTCCAGCCTGAAATAGTCAAACATGACTCCCATGTCGATCCCTGCTATTTTCGTCCGGGCGAATCTGGTGTAAAGGTTCCTGTGTCCTTCTACCAGGTTCTTCGAAGTGATCCCGTGCTTTATCGACAGATAGGCTTCCATGTATGCCGCGAATTTGTCGCAGAACTCGATTATACTACCGTCGACCGGTGAGAATTCGTCACGGTTGTAAAAATCGTTTATTTTTTCTGTACTTACTTTTACAGTTTTGCCGTCAAGTATGATCCTGCCTGAAAACTCGTCGTCAGTGAAGTAGCGTATCTCGTCCCGCCATTTTTCAGGCAGCAGCGGAAGCAGCATCTGCTCCATCTGCTCTTCCTCGATGGACTTTATAAGTTCGCTCAGCCCGCCTACAGAGTTTTTGACAGGCGATATTATATCCCTCGTCAGGACCTCGGGCAGATCGTGGAACAGTCCTCCGAAAAAGTTGTTGTATTTGCGCTTTTCACACGAATCTATCTCCAGAGTCAGGATGTAAGAAAGCAGAGCGACTATCAGCATATGGCCGGCGACCGAAGTTTCCGGTATCCGCTGTGTCTGCGCCCACCTTTGCTGGAACCTGAGCTGGCCGATGAGGTTCAGGAAATCCCTGAGATCATCGCTGAAAACCAGCTTGCGGGCGCAGTCCAGGTCCTGGTGCTGTTCAAGCTGCTTTTGTATGTTTTTCTTCGTATCCTCTATCCCGTATAAACCCTTGCTGAACTGGTACACGATGTTGAACTCCCAGTTCGTCACGAAATAATGGGATGCTCTCAGGATCATTTTTTCATGCCGGCTGTAGTCCGGGTCGAAAAGGTACATCTCCATCCTTTCCCCGAAGCCCTGCTTTATGTCGCCCAGTCCAAGCTCATGGAGTTCTTTCATCACATGCCGGTTTATCTGCTCACCGTGCTTTTCCATAAGGACGTGGAAAATGGGAGGTTTTATATCCGTGAGCAGTATCCTTTGGAAGAACTCGAACAGCGCTCCCTCGATAAGCTTTATCCAGTCCACGGCACATGTCTCTTCCTCGAGCCTGCCGAGGACATAGGCGTAATAAAGTTTGTGGGCCTGCTTGTCCAGTTCCGTAAAGCCCTTGGCAGGCCTGATGTGATCGTTCCACCGCTGCATGCTCGCAGCCTGGTAAATGAATCTCAGGAAATTCTCTCTGACCATCTTGATATGCCTCCAGGTCCGGGCCGTGACACTGCCGGCCTGCAAATCCGCCGATCTGCCTGTTTGCTGGCCTGCCGGTGCACCGCGCAGTTTCGCAGGCCAGCCGCCGTCAGTTGAACGACTTCCAGAATTTTCCGTTCTTACCGATTATGTCTGAAATCTCATCGAATGTTATCATGAATGTCGGGAATCCAGCAGCATAAGGCGCTATCTCGTAAGGCCGGAAATACAGGTTCAGTCCCTTGTCGGTCACGTAGAACGGCTGATCGCTGCTTATACCGTCAAAAGCATCAGGGAAAATCAAGGCATCACCGGATTCCACCATTTCATTTATCTGCTTCCCGACGATCTCGGTCAGCACTTCCTCATAACTGCTGCCTTTCAGGAACAGGTCCTCAAGTTCGTAAAACTCCCCTGTCCTGGTATCGATATGTACATGCTCCATGTTCGGTGTGCCGTGGGCTGCACCGAACGGATACCAATACCCCGTTTCAGCAAGTACCAGCAGGTCCTTGCGGCTGAACACGACCGAAAAACCGCTTTCATAGTGGTAGTCCAGTATATCGGAAGGCTTGACCTTAATCGTGGAAATATCCGTCCACATCTCCCTCAGCTTCGCGTTGACATCGGCCTCCACTTTCAAATCGGCCATGTTGCCGAGAACCGGATAATAGACGAGGTAATCCACATTCGGTTTATATTTTTCCTCGAATACCTTTATACCGCTCTCCGTTCCCACCCAGGATACCGGCCTGTAGACGGTCTGGCCTTGTTTGTTTATGTAAAATGCCCTTTGATCGATATTTGCATAAATCAGCCCGTCAAGCACTTCCATCTCTCCTGCTCCTTCAAGGACTGGCAGGTTTTCGACTTTCTTTCCGGAAGTGTTTATGAAATATGTAGAAGTGCTGTCGGTCGCATAAGCTATCCCGTCGTTGAACCGGCCGACACTGTAGAACACGAAATCCGTCAGCAGATTGCCGTCGGTGTCCGCCAGCGCATATTTGCGGCCTGCGTAATAGTTGCCGGGATCCCTCGGGATGCCGAGCGCCACCCGGTTTTCTCCGAGCATCAGTATCTCGTCATACTGGGGTATTATTACGAACCTGCCGTTCTCGTCGATAAGGCCGTATATCTCCCTTCCGCCTCCCCATACCGATACCGGCGCCCTGTGGTCCCTGAAGCTTCCGGCAGTGACGAATGCCGGCTTTATGACCACGTTCCCGTTGGTATCGATATATCCGTACCTGCCGTCGTGGCTCTCCCTGAAGGCAGCCTTGCCGTCGGAAAAAGCGGACATTTCCCAGCATTCAAGCGTCTTGAGCGCCTTGCCCGATCTGTCGATCAGCGCATACAGCCCGTCATTCAGCTTGGCCGTAGCCCTGTTCCCCTCAAAACTGGTTGCATCT
>JAKOPX010000523.1 GCA_029778665.1 Bacillota bacterium
AAGGAGCGTGATAACGATGGCTAAAGCAATATTGCAGTTAGAGATGCCGCAGAGTTGTAGAGAATGTCCGTTTTATAAAATAACTGATATATGCGACATTTTATCAGCTTGGAATAATTACATGCCTGTATTGGTACCGAGTGAAGGCAAACATCCTGATTGTCCACTTAAAGAGGTTGAGGAGGATGAATTTGACCGGGCATTTGCCACATACTACGAGATCCAGGGCCTGTCAGCGGAGGAAGAGGTTGAATGAAGTATCCTCCCTGGGTACCGAAGCCGAAGCACTGGCGCATTCGGCCGAATAGCCGGTGGTGGACGCCGGAAGAGTGGCGTCTCTTGGAAAGGTACCGGTTAGCAGGGAGGACTTGGGGGAATATAGCGAAGCGCCTGGGCCGGAGCGAAGTAGCGTGTCGAGTCGCCTGGTCTAGGTACGGCCCCAGTCCTGAGTACAGGAAGATCTATTGGTTTGTGGTTATGTTACAAAGTGTTGCAAAGAGTATCAGCGTCAGCGGTCCGCATGGCATATCCAAGAAGACACTGGTGCGGAAAATCGTCAATCACGGCTTAAAGATGGTGCATCGTGAACCTGTTTTGGATAGAGAGGGTGCACAAGTATGAGTTTGACGTTGGGTAAGTTGCTTCTCCTTGCACGGCAGGATGAGCCTCAGGCCGGGGATATATCAGGTACCTGTGTACTGTGCTCTAGGCCTACCGAGCAGGGGCAGCCGATCAAAAAAGTGGTATCTAATAACTTCATGGGCTGGCCGTCCTTCTTGTCGGGTAACTGCTTCTGTCCTGCGTGTGCATACCTGTTTTCGGATCAAACCTTTCGGAAGAAATCCTGGGCAGCGTCCGTTTCCGGTGGGTTTCGGATCTTCAGAAACGACGAAGCGCAGGAGATTCTTTTTAATCCACCACAAGCCCCGTTCTTCATTCACATCGCAAAACGTGGACAGAAGCAAACCTGGCTTTCGTGTCTTCATCGGATTGCCAGCAATCCGAATCGCTACTGGTTTTCCCATGAGTCTTACGACATCCCGATTCTCTTTGAGCGGGAGCGTGCACGGGAATATGCAAAATGGGCCGACGAAGCCCTTGAATTCGGGCTGACGAAGACGGAACTT
>JAKOPX010000524.1 GCA_029778665.1 Bacillota bacterium
GTATACGCCTGCTGTACCCATGGAGTGCTGTCCGGACCGGCGTTTGAAAGGATAGAAAACTCGCCGATAAAGGAACTGGTAATGCTCAATACTGTACCGCTTCCCGAAGACAAGCCGACGGACAAGATCACATCCCTGTCGATCGCGCCTTTGTTTGCCGAGGCAATAGAAAGGATCTATGGAGATGTTTCCATCAGTACGCTCTTTACTCAGAAGGAGTGAAACGGCCTGGAGAGCGGAGCCCGGAAAACTGACCGTGATCGTCGGTCTTGGGAACCCGGGCAGGAAGTATGAGAACACCAGGCATAACGCAGGATTTATGGCTGTCGACCTGCTTGCGGATAAGTACGGTATAAAGGTGAACCGTCTCAGGCACAAAGCGCTTACAGGTGACGGAATGATAGAAGGGAAAAGGGTCCTTCTGGCAAAACCGCAGACTTTCATGAATCTCAGCGGAGAGAGTGTGCGGGACATCGTTGAATATTACAGGGTGCCGATGGAAAACCTGATAGTTATATATGATGATGTGGATCTGCCGGCAGGAGCGCTCAGGATACGTCCCAAAGGCAGTTCAGGCACTCATAACGGCATGAAATCGGTAATATACCATCTGCAGTCCGACGCATTCCCAAGGATCAGGATAGGCATCGGCAAGGCTCCCGAGGGATGGGATCTTGCCGATTATGTCCTCGGCGAATTCGGCAGCGATGAAGCGGAGACGGCAGGAGACTGCATCAGGCGGGCTGCCGAGGCTGCAGCCGCGATTGTCGCGGAAGGTATAGAAAAGGCCATGAGCAAATATAACGGGAATGGAGAAAAACCAAGGTAAAACAGGACTGACGGAGGCAGAACGACTCAGGCGGGATCAGGGAATTTATGCTGAACTTTATCGAACCGCTGCTTGAACTGGAGGAATACAGCCGGCTGCTTGCCGCTGTCCGGGAACATGCGCGGCCGGTCACTGTCATAGGGCCTTCTGAATCACAGAAGGCTCATATTTCGTATGCCCTTTGCCGGCATTGCGGTAAAAAGGGCGTTTTTGTCGCTTTCAATGAAATGCAGGCCAGGAGGCTGTTCGAAGACTTCTCTTTCTTTATCGGTGATGATGCCGTCTTTTTCCCCGCAAAGGAAATCATGCTCTACGACGTCGAGGCTAAAAGCTATGACACAGTATACCAGAGGCTGTCCGCGCTTGACAGGATATGCCGCGGCGATTACAGCTTCGTCGTCACTTCTGTCGAGGCTGTTTCACATAAACTGCTCCATCCGGATAAACTTATGCGCAATGTGATAACCGTCGGCAATCACGGTCGGCTGGACCCGGATAAACTCATCCGGACGCTGGTGGTATCCGCATATGAACGGATGGAGTTCGTCGAAAAGAAAGGCCAGTTTGCTGTCAGGGGCGGGATCGTGGACGTTTTCCCGATAAATGCCGACAATCCTGTCAGGATCGAATTCTTCGGCGATGAGATCGATTCGTTGAGATGGTTCGACGTAAATACCCAGAGGTCCGTCGGACATGTCGAAAGTATCAGGATCCTTCCAGCGCGCGAGATGATATTCGACGATGCAGAACGCGCGAAAGTGATCAGGACGGTGAAGCAAGATGCCGAAAAGGCGGGGAGAAGGAACCAGGAACTGATCAGCAAAATAAATGCGGATATGGAACGGCTCGAGGAATCGTGGTACTTCCCCGGCATCGACAGGTATATCCCCTATATTATCGACGAACCCTGTACGCTGGCTGATTACCTTGGAGATGACGCCATTATCTTCATGGATGAGCCTGCAAGGCAGCAGCAGCGCCTTGAGAACCTGCTGCTCGAACATGAGGAATTATGCAAAGCCCTGATCGAAAAGGGAAGCCTGCTTCCTGAGTGCACCGGCATGTTTTTCGACTATGAATCTGTTTTTTCGGCCGTATCGGCCAGGAAGCCGGTATATATGAACACTGTCAACGCTGACGGCATATCTGCGAAGGATTCCCTTCAGTACAGCATTCCGTGCAGGACAATCGGATCGTTCCAGGGAAGCATGGATATACTGAGAGAGAACCTTATCGCGTGGAAGCGCGGCAAAAGCAGGGTACTGCTGCTCTCGGGAACCAGGGGGCGCGGGGAACGTCTGAGGGATTCGCTTTCGGAAAAAGGGATCGAATCGGTCTACATGGACGAGGTCTCAAGGCCGGTCATGCCGGGGGAGGTCGTCATAACCCGGGGAAGCCTCCATAAGGGTTTTGAATATCTGACGATAGGATTCGTTGTTATAAGCGATGACGAGATATTCGGCAGGGACCGCAGGAAAACGGCGAAGAGCCGCGGCAAATACAATGGCCGCCCGATAAGCGTTTTCACCGACCTGGCGGTGGGCGATTACGTGGTTCACCAGACCCACGGGATAGGACAGTATGTCGGACTGGAAAAACTGACCGTGGAGGGCGTCAAGAAGGACTATCTCAAGATCAGGTACCAGGAGGGGGCATTCCTCTATATCCCCACGAACCAGATGGACCTGATCCAGAAATACATCGGGACAGAGGGGAAGCAGCCCAAAATCAACAAGCTCGGAGGCTCGGACTGGCTGAAGACCAGGACAAAGGTCAAGGAATCACTGAAGAAGCTGGCCGAAGAATTGATAAAACTGTATGCGCAGCGAGCGGCGCTTAAAGGATTCCAATACTCGAAGGATACTGTCTGGCAGAAGCAGTTCGAAGAACAGTTCCCGTACGAAGAAACGGAGGACCAGCTCAGGTGCATCGAAGAGATAAAACGTGACATGGAATCCGGGAAAGTGATGGACAGACTGCTTTGCGGGGAC
>JAKOPX010000525.1 GCA_029778665.1 Bacillota bacterium
GCTGTTTTTGAAATGCACATCGAAATGACCGTTGAAGTTATTGTCAGCAATATACTCGATACCGTGCGGCATCGATGCCATCGACGCCGCAAGTCTTCTTCCGTCGACTTCGATTATTACTGCCCGTTCTTTCCAGGAATAAGCGCCTCCCCACACCTGCTTTATCACAGCAGCGTCCTGAGCCGTCAGCGGTTCGCAGTCTGCATGGTTTGCCCCTATCGTCCTTTTTATCCTGAATTTTTTGCCCGTCTCGAAGTCAGTTACCACGGCGACCTTGTTTATGGGGAACACATACTGGGCTTCCGTCCACCAGTCGAGGTATTCACCGTATTGCGGCCCCGGCGTTTCTTTTACCGGCACCCTGTGGACCGGCACCATGATCACCTGCCCGATGGACAGCCATGCGTCGTTCTTCAGCCCGTTCACCGCCAGCAGTTCATGCATCGGGATCCCGAACCTGATGCTTATGTTCCAGACGGTATCCCCCTTCACTACCTTGTACGGTATATGCGACACATTATCGCCGGCAGGCCAGGATGTTGCGCTGCCGCTGCCGCCGCCCCCTGTATTGTTGTAATCAGGCCTGTAATATAGCTTCTGTCCCGGGTAGATCATGTCCGAATCCAGTCCGTTCTGCTTTTTCAGTTCAGCGGCAGTAGTGTTCAGAGTTGCTGCTATTTTCCACAGTGTATCCCCGCTCTTTACAACGTACTCAACAGGCCGGGAAGAGATGTACGCCGTCTTTGCCGCCTGGTCCCACTTTACGTCCATGCCAAGGCATTCGCTTATGAATCTCAGCGGTACCATGGTCGTTCCCCTGTCTACATAGGACGGCTGCATTTTCATCCGTTCACCATTTACAAAGGCGTGATCGGCTCCGATCTTGAATGTGATCTCCCTGTCACCCTTGGTTATCCCCACGGTTTTCGAACCGCCATTCCACCAGACCTCGCATCCGAGCGCCTCCGCCACGCCGCGCACCGGAACGAAAGTCGTCCCGTTGATTATTACAGGCTGCCTGGAAAAGTTGTAATCCCTTCCGTTTATTACGATCCTGTCCGGGAATCC
>JAKOPX010000526.1 GCA_029778665.1 Bacillota bacterium
GGCATATTACGCAGTAATCGATCCGGACAAATACATTGAGGAAAACAAGCCAGATACGACCGAAGCGAACCGTGGAACGGCAAAATACGGTACACCGGTTATTGACGGCGAGATGGATGAAATATGGAATGAAACCGAAGTCCTGCAGATAAACCGTTACCAGACGGCATGGACCGGTGCTACGGGGACCGGAAGGGTCCTGTGGGATGAAAACAACCTGTATGTCCTTATCCATGTCAATGATACCGAGCTTGACAAGGGCAGCCCGAACCCGTGGGAGCAGGATTCCATAGAAGTGTTTGTGGATGAAAACAATGCGAAGACAACATACTACGAAGCCGATGACGGACAGTACAGGGTGAACTATGAAAACGAAACATCATTCAACCCGGACAGCATAAGAGAAGGTTTTGAATCTGCGGTCAAGGTGTCGGGAACAAGCTATACCGTGGAAGTAAAAATACCGTTCAGGACAATTACACCAGAACCGGGTACTGAAATAGGCTTTGATTTGCAGATCAATGACGGCAGAAACGGCTCGAGGATAAGCATTGCCACATGGAACGACACAACCGGCAATGGATGGCAGGATCCATCAGTGTTTGGTATCCTTGTACTGGTAAAAGAAACACCGGAAGAACCCGGCGAACCCGGTGAACCTGGTGAACCCAGTGAACCCGGTGACGATAAACCTTCGTCTCCGTCCACGCCTGCAACTCCTGCTTCACCGGTAACGCTGCCCGTAGATCCGGAAGGACGGATTTCACCGTCTACCAGGCTGGATTCCGGACGTGCTTATGCGTCCGTAAATCCTAAAGCATACGACCTGGCCATTAACAGAGCCAAGGCGGATGAAGACGGAAAGAAGACCGTTGAGGTGGTAATACCCGAAATCAGGAACGTAGAGGCATACGAACTTGCAATACCGGCAGAGATACTTACGGCACAGTCCGACGATACAAAACTGAAAGTTAAGACTGCTCACGCTGATGTAATCCTGCCGGGGAACATGCTGACAGGTCACGATATTGAAAGTGCTGAAGACGGGCAGGTAACACTGGAGATTTCCAGGGCCGATCTTTCGGACATTGATGAAAATACACGAAGCATGATCGGCGACAGGCCGGTTATTGGCCTTGAGATGAAAACCGGCGGCAAGACCCTGGCATGGAATAACCCTGATGCGCCGGTTACAGTAGGCATACCGTATTCACCTACAGAGGAAGAACTGGAAAATCCTGAGCTTATTACCGTATGGTATATCGACGGTGAAGGCAAAGTGCATGCAGTGACCTCTGGAAGGTATGATCCCGAAACGGGAATGGTTATGTTTACCGTCACTCATTTCAGCAGATTTGCCGTTGTATATGTAAGCAGAACATTTAATGATTTAGATGTACCGGAAGAGGTTAAGCATGCGATCGAGGTTCTTGCAGCCAAAGGAATACTGGCGGGCGTATCCGAAGACAGGTATGCTCCGTTCCTTGACATAACAAGGGCCGATTTCCTGTACTCCCTGGTCCGGGCTCTGAATATTGACGCAAAGGCCGAAGACAATTTTGATGATATCAGTCCCGATGCTTACTATTACAGGGAAATAGCAATCGCAAAAGCACTGGGAATAACTCTCGGCTGCGGCAACAACCTGTTCAGGCCTGACGAGCCGATCACGCGCCAGGACATGATGGTGCTGATCAACAGGACGCTGCGTCTGCTCGGCAGAATCGAAACACCCGGTACTTCCAAAGTCCTGGATAAATTTGCCGACAGGCCGCAGGTGGCCGGTTATGCAGTTGAAGCTGTTGCTGCAGTAATACTGGAAGGCCTGATTGATATTGACGGGCCGAATATCGACCCGCGTGGGATTGTTTCAAGGGCCGAAGCAGCAGCTATACTGTACAGGATTTATAATAAGCAATAAACATAGTAAGCAATAATCTGAAAAAGCCGCGAAAGCGGCTTTTTTTATGCGTGCGCGCGGCATGCGCTCGACCTTGACGGTGAAAGCCCGTTGCGGAGACTGACGGCACCAACCGTTAGCCAGAGGCATGGGTGTCCATCGCGAGATGGGATCTGAAGGAAGCCGGAGGCAAAGTCCCGGCCGGACGAACAGGAACTGTATACGATTTGTAAAGCCGTATACCGAACGGTGCGGGCGGTGGTGTGAAAGGTCGGCAGGTGAAATAATCACCTGCCTCCTGCTTGATTATAGACTTTCTTTACCTTCCGGTCCTGCCTGTTTTGTTGTATATTTAAGTCAGGCTACCGGGACATTTCCTAAAAAGAATTCCCCGGCAATCCAAGGTCTGCCTGGGGCAGGCAGAAAGGAACGGACATGTTCAGACTGAAACAGGAAAATTACCATAAGGCAGCCGGGCTGGTCAGGTCCCGGAACGAACTTTCCGTATTTTCCGTTATCGGCGGGATAATGCCGGGCATTATCTATGCGAATGATGAAGATGATCCTACGGCTGTGCTGGTCATAACCAGCGAATGCAACTACCTGGCCGGGACAACGTCTGATAAGGAGTTCAATTCATCGATAAAGCATATTGACGAATTAGGATTCTGGGATCCCCTGACCCCTGATACGGATGAGTGGGCTGAAATCATCCTGCAGGTCCACGGGAACAGGTTCGTGCGGGAATATACCAGGCGGAATTACACCCTGAACAAAGATGACTACAGGATCCGGCAGGTCACGGTACCCGAGGGATTTGTCCTGGAAAAAGCTACGCCATGCGACTTAAGGGGAAAACAGTATGTCAACTCGGACAGGTTGCTCGATATCATTTCGAACTGGGGCACCGACGAAAACTATATGAAATACGGCGGCATCTGGTATCTTCGCAGGGGAGACATCATTGCAAGCTGGTCCATGGTGGACTGCTTTTATGATAACAGGGTGGAAATCGGCGTACATACCGATGCGGCATACAGGAAAATGGGGCTCGGCAGGGCTGTTGTGGCCGCGAACATAAATGACTGCTACGAACGGGGCGTCAGGTCGATCGGCTGGCACTGCACGGACATAAACAAAGGATCGATCGCGATTGCCGAAAAAATGGGGTTTACCCTGTTGAATAAATATGTTTCCTTCACTTCCTACCCTCCTGTCGAGAATTTCCACGACTTATCCGAAGCAGAGTGGAACGAATGGGGAGAGTATTTCGAAAATGTTTCCGGGTACGAGCCGGAATTGCTCATGGAACAGCTGTATGCGTATGTAAAACAATGTAGGTAAGACCATAAAAACCGTCCAGGCCATGATGGAAGCGGGGAAAGATGTGCGTTATCAGCATTTATCGGCCAAGGACGGCTTACTGCGCCTGCTGGACAGTATCCAATACTTCCGGTCGATCGGGATGTGTTCCGGTTTTGCCGGGATAGAATGGGCCGAATTCGTGGAGAATACGATCGGGCAAGCGGACTGAGTGGACGCATCCTTGCGGACCGGACGACCGGGACATGAACGGGCGGTCATGCAAACGCCGCCTGGGGCTGCATGTCCCAGTGCCGGCCCGCATGGCAGGAACCGTTCAGGAAGGGCTTCCTTCACTTCCAAAGTTTTGCCGGGCATTATTGCCTGTGTTCTTTAGGCAATGTACTTTTTTTATTTTTTTGACCTTTACTTTGTATAAAACTTATGGTAGAATCAGAATTCCGCGCAAATGATCCTAACAAAAAATGTCTGCAGAATAATCCGGTCATATAATTAAAGCCAAATCTGACGGAGGTGTCCTTTCATGCCTGCAGTGAACCATCCGGACTACAGGGAGGAGCTGGACAGGTGCAACTACACGCTCAAATACGTGGAAAAGTGCCTGGAGAGCACGCTGGCAAAGAAAAGCCGCGTGGACAGTGAACTGGAATGGACCATGAAGCACTTCAGCAGCGATAACAGCCAGCATTACATCGATATCATGGTGAACTCGCTGCTCAGTGAGACCATGGACGTAAGGCTCAGAAACCTGGCAGCAGCAAGGAGCAAGCCATATTTTGCACGGATCGATTTCCTGGAGAAAGGGAAAGACTCGGCAGAGAAACTGTATATAGGCAAAATGTCGCTGATCCGTGAAGAGGATCAGAAGCTTATAATCGTCGACTGGCGTGCCCCGGTGGCGAACCTTTATTACGAGGGAAGGCTGGGAGATGCCTCGTACGAGTGCCCCGACGGAACAATCGAGGGTACGCTGCAGCTGAAAAGGCAGTTCACTATCGATAAAGGCGAGCTTAATGAAATATTCGACATAGACATAACCACGAACGATGAGTTCCTGCAGAGCTGCCTCGGCGCGAATGCCGACAACAGGCTGAAGGAAATAGTGACCACCATACAGGCGGAGCAAAACGCGGTGATCCGCGCCGACATGTGGCGCCCGCTGATAGTGCAGGGAGCTGCAGGAAGCGGGAAGACCACTATTGCCCTCCACAGGATCGCATACCTGGTCTACAATCACGAGAAGTCGTTCGTACCTGAGAATTTCATGATCATCGCACCAAACAGGCTGTTCCTGGATTACATTTCCGACGTTCTGCCTGAACTCGGGGTTGAGAACGTCCGCCAGACGACCTTCGAGGAGTTCGCACAGGACCTGATAGGGAAGAGGTTCAGGCTCAGGGACGCCAACGAGAAGCTGCAGGCATTCGTGGATTATACAAAGAGCACGGAAGAGAGGGAGTACCTTTCCCTTGTCCGCCGGACCTCCGAGTTCAAAGCTTCGATGGATTTCAAGGAGACGCTGGACGTCTACCTGAAGGAGATAGAGGAGAACTTCATCCCCAGGGAAGATTTCACTTTCTGCTCCATAACGATCTACAAGTATGAAGACCTTTATGACCTGTTCGTCAACCAGTACCGGATGTGGCCGATAGCCCGGAGGCTCGATGAGATGAAGAAGAACCTGAAAACGAGGCTCAGGGCCAAAAAGCAGGAAATCGTTAACCAACTGTACATGGACTGCGATAAACGTATCGCGTTCCTGAAGCTGACCGTCCCGGAAGGGGAGGAGCGTCGCAGGCTGGTCACCGAGGCAATAGACGAGAGGGACCGCGATATTGCAAATATCGAAAGGGAAGCCAACGACGCTGTTTCCGCCTATATCAGGAAAATATCGCGGCTTAGCCCCTTTGACTATTACAGGGACCTGTTCGCGGATGAAGCAATGTTCATGAAGTATGTGGGCGGCCGCCTGGATGCCGATACGTGCCGTTTCGTGCGCAGTTACACTGCCGGCATGCTCGGATCCGGCTGGCTGGAGATCGAGGATCTCGCCCCGATCATATACATCAAGTTCATTATATACGGTATCGATGAAAAGATACCCGTCAGGCATGTGGTCATAGACGAGGCGCAGGACTTCAGCGCGTTCCAGGTATATGTCCTGAAGAAGATAATAAAGGACAGTTCCTTCACGATACTGGGCGACCTGAACCAGGGCATCCATTCCTACAGGGGCATCAGGGACTGGGACGAACTTACCGGCATCGTATTCAGCGACAGGAAGCATGTTTTCCTGACCCTGGAGCAGAGTTACAGGACAACGGTCGAGATAATGGACGCGGCCAACATGGTGATCAGTAAAATCAGGGGACACAAGATCAGCAAAGCCAGGCCCGTGATACGCCACGGCGAAGAGGTCAGGATCATCCCGGCGGCAGGCAAAAAAGAAATAACCGACGGAGTAATAAAGGATTTGGATGAATTCAGAAGGCTGTCCTATAAATCCGTCGCAATCATATGCAAAACATTGAGGGAATGCAGGGAAGCCCACGCGGCATTGTCCAGGCATATCGACGGTATAACTCTCATAACCGGTAAAGAGGATGAGTACAGGGCCGGCATCGCAGTGGTGCCCTCATACCTGGCAAAAGGTCTCGAGTTCGACGCGGTGATCGTCTTCAATGCAGACAGTGCCGAATATACCGAAGACGAACTGGATATAAAGCTCTTATATGTAGCCATGACCAGGGCGCTCCACAGGCTTTACATCTATCACACCGGTGAACTCACGCCGCTGCTGGAGCCATAAAATCTGGATACAATGGAAAATAAAATTTGCTATTGACTTTGAAATCACTTTTTTGTATACTTGTAAATGTCGCTCAGGCGATAGTCCAAGGGCGCTTAGCTCAGCTGGGAGAGCACCTGCCTTACAAGCAGGGGGTCATAGGTTCGAGCCCTATAGTGCCCACCAGTGATTTCCCTCCCGGACGGCCGTCCGGCTGCCGGAGCGGAGGTCCAGATATCGGGGAGCGGCAGAGATGTGGCCCGGTAGTTCAGTTGGTTAGAACGCTAGCCTGTCACGCTAGAGGCCGA
>JAKOPX010000527.1 GCA_029778665.1 Bacillota bacterium
CTGACTATCGAAAAGTCATAGCCTTCGTTGACATCAAGTACGACCCTGGCGATCCTTTCGGTGAACTGCGCATATCTTATCCTTTTTACATATGCGCCGTCGGTCCGGATGATACCCTGCCCCTCCGGGACGTCCAGATCGACCAGGTCTATCACTATCCTTGCCGGGTCGGCCAGTTCCGTTATGTAATAGTCAGTGAATCCTGGCGCCGATATATTGACAGTTTCATACAATCCGTCGGTGAAAAAATCGATATTCTCCAGCCGCCTTCCCCCATCGGGTTCTCCTGCGGCGTTCCGTTTTCCGCTGTGTGATGGATTACCCGGCAGCCCTGTGTCGGCCGGCAATTCATCAGGTAATGCAGCGCCGGTCGATGAGGCGTCAGCCGGCAAGCTCCCGCCGTCAGGCACGGTCCCGGTCCGGTTTTCCGCATAGACGGAAGATACGGTGGTCAAAAAGACAACAGAAATGATCAGAATAAATGAAATGACCCTTTTCATGAATGATCCCTCGCCGAATTTTTCTTTTGAGATCCTGTAAAGCAGCTGCCTGTAAGGATTTGACCCATCTACAGGATACCATAAAATTCGACAAGGGTTATGATTTGCCAATATTCCTTAATTTTAATTTAATGCTGCTGTAATATTGCCAATCTCAGCCAATATCCATCTCCTGCTGTTCGTAAAGGCCGCCCGGCAACCTGATGCCGAGGTGGTCATAGGCAAGCTTCGTGGCCATCCTGCCCCTTGGGGTTTTCTTGATGAATCCGATCTGGAGCAGGTACGGCTCGTATACGTCCTCTATAGTATCCGGTTCCTCGCCTATGCATGCGGCAAGAGTCTCCAGGCCCACCGGACCGCCGCCGAACTTCTCGATAATACTTGAAAGCATGTTCCTGTCCGTGCTGTCAAGGCCTATGGCGTCCACTTCGAGAGCATTCAGCGCCATTGCCGCGGTTTCGGAGTCTATTACGCCATCGCCCTTGACCTGTGCGAAGTCGCGGACCCTCTTCAGCAACCTGTTGGCTATCCTGGGCGTTCCCCTCGACCTCCTGGCTATCTCGCCTGCGCCCCTGTCGTCTATTTCGATACCAAGTATCGCCGCTGAGCGCTTG
Organism: Bacillota bacterium; assembly: GCA_029778665.1. Taxonomy (GTDB): domain Bacteria; phylum Bacillota; class Clostridia; order Acetivibrionales; family DTU013; genus DTU013. The sequence goes on from JAKOPX010000527.1 coordinate 1,115, forward strand.
ACGATAAGGGTGAGTTCCTCTGCATCGTACATCTCGAGCCTGTTTATGACGCCGAACCTGTCCCTCAGCGGGGATGTCAGCAGCCCGGCCCTGGTGGTCGCGCCCACCAGTGTGAATCTGGGCAGATCCAGCCTGATGGAACGGGCGCTTGGTCCTTTGCCTATGATTATGTCCAGCGCGAAATCCTCCATGGCCGGATAAAGTATCTCTTCCACCGTCCTGTTCAGGCGGTGTATCTCGTCTATGAACAAAACGTCGAA
>JAKOPX010000528.1 GCA_029778665.1 Bacillota bacterium
ATTCCGCCGCACCTGTCCTCCCGCGAGCAATATGTTCACGGAAGTGTTTTGCTCAAGCCATGACGCTATCTGCAAATCATTTGTGACGACGGTAAGGTTCCTGATATTTGTCAGGAGACGCGCGAGTTCAAATGTCGTCGTGCCCGAGTCGAGCGCTATCGCATCGCCTTCCTGGATAAACTCCAGTGCAGCCCGTGCGATCGCCTTTTTTTCATTGATGTTCCGGACTTCCTTCTGGACGGTGCTCAGTTCATATACCATCTTGGTGGTACTGATCGCGCCGCCATGGGTACGCTTGATGACACTGCGGCTTTCGAGGCTCCGCAGATCGTTCCTGATCGTCGCAGGAGACACGTTGAATCTGGCACAAAGTTCGTTGACCGTGATATTGCCCATCTTCTGGACAAGTTCAGCGATTGTTTGCTGGCGTACCTGTGCCAGCATTGCTCCGGTTTGCTTCGCCATGACCTATAACCCCTTATTCATAATTATCTGAATTAATATCATATGAAATCAACGGGCACGTGTCCCGTTGGAATCATCAGAAAGTCACTGCATCATAATACGGCGTCAGCTGATCGATAGCTTTCAGATAAGCATCCGCGTACAAACCGTAAGCATTGTGCCTGCCAGTATCCGGAGCGAATTCCGCCCTCTTTTTCATTACCTTGAGTATCGGCTGCCTGTAATCGGACAGCATCCCGACGCCGAATGCCGCTATTACAGCGCTTCCCAGGAGAGCCGTATCGCCGGTTTCGAATACCGATACATTTATCCCAAGCACGTCAGCCTTGATCTGGTTGAAAAGTGCCGCTTTTGAGCCGCCGCCGATGGTAACCATGCTGCTGAACTTGTCACTCGGGTACAGGCTGCGCAGGACAGACAGGTAATACTTGTATTCATAAGCAACCGATTCCATAACCGCCCTGTACATATGCCCGCGGGTATGCTTGAAATCAAGCCCGAGCCATGCTCCTTTCAGGTTGGTGTTGATCGGCAGCGCCCTTCCTGAAAAATGCGGGATAAAAATCAATCCTTCACTGCCGGGCTCAACTGCAG
>JAKOPX010000092.1 GCA_029778665.1 Bacillota bacterium
GGGGAAGAAGTCAACTCCGAATACGGAGAAATGTTCGAGCAGGAGTATATCAGCGTGCTGAACGATTACATCACTCTTGAAGACACGCCTTACGTCCGTTACCTGAAAAGCATTGATCCCGCCAAAACCCACGCGGGGTATTTCAGCATTGACAAGCACGGCCGCAAGATAGACAGTCCTACCAAGCGGGGAAGTGATGAAAGCGACGACATTTCCGCCTATGACTTAATCCTCAAAGATAAAGAACGCCTTTTGAGCTTTGAGGAACCGGTGCGTTTTATCTTTTCCCACTCGGCCCTGCGGGAAGGCTGGGACAACCCCAATGTTTTTCAGATCTGCACATTGAAGCATGGCGGCGCCAGCCCCACACAGAAACGCCAGGAAGTGGGCAGGGGCTTACGCCTGTGTGTAAACCAAAGAGGAGAACGGATGGACGTGGAAAAGTGCGCCGATTCCGTCCACTCCATCAACGTGTTGACGGTTATCGCCAGCGAAGGCTATAAAAATTTTGTCGCCGATTTGCAGACCGGCATCAAAGAGGCCTTGTATGAACGGCCCACAAAAGCAACGGTGGAATATTTTACTGGCAAGACCGTTATGGTCGGAGAGAAAACGCATGTGCTTAATATGCAAGAGGCCAGGGACATCTACCGCTATCTCATTAAGAACGATTATATTGACAACAACGACGGCATTACAGAAAGCTACCGGACAGACCTGGAAAACAACTGTTTGGCTCCGCTGCCTGAATCCCTCGCGCCCTTTGGCGAGGGTGTGCATGCGTTGATCCAGAGCGTCTTTGACGAGAGCGTCTTAAGCAGGATGATAGAAAACGGCAACAAGACCAAAATTCCGGAAAACGCCCTCAACGAGAATTTCTATAAAAAGGAATTTCAAACCCTCTGGAATTATATTAACCGTCAGTACGCCTACACAGTCGAGTTTGACAGCCGGGAACTGATCGAAAAAGCCATTAAACATATCAATGAAAACATGTACGTTTCCCAGCTTCAATACACGGTTACCGTCGGCAGGCAGGCAGACGAGCTGGACGGGAACGCCATTGCCCTTGGCAACAGCTTTGTCCGGGAAAATGCCAGGACGGAAACCCTGAAGCACGCTGCAA
>JAKOPX010000529.1 GCA_029778665.1 Bacillota bacterium
ATTTACGGGTGGAAACCAGGCGTCCTGCGGATGCAGGCGCCATGCGGAGGGAAGCGAAGTGTCGGCGGTTTATGCAGATTTTGCTTTTTATTACGACAGGCTCATGGGGGATGTTGATTACTCCGGGTGGGCCGATTACGTGACGGATATTTTCAGGCGGCATGGCCTGGAGCCGGAACTGGCGGCGGACCTTGGGTGCGGTACCGGGAGTTTTTGCCTGGAAATGGCCAAAAGGGGCTTCGACATGATAGGGATAGACGTGTCGGCCGAAATGCTCAGCATCGCAAAGCAGAAAGCTGTAGATGCAAATGTTGACGTCCTCTTTCTGAACCAGGACATGACTTCGTTCGAACTCTATGGCACAGTCGATGCCATTACGTGCCTTGTGGACAGCATCAATTATGTCACGTACAAGAACGACCTGAAGAGGATGTTCAGGCTTGTGAACAATTACCTGAACCCCGGCGGCCTGTTCGTTTTCGATATAAACTCACCGTACAAGTTCGAAAACATCCTGTCGTCCAACGTGTTCTGCGAGACCTCGGATGATGTGTCATACATCTGGCAGAACGCTTACGACAGGCGCTCGCGGCTGTGCAGGTTCGACCTCACCTTTTTTGTGAAGGAAGGAAAGTTATACAGGAGGTTCGATGAGACCCATTACGAACGAAACTATGACACCGGCGAACTTGAACGGATGCTCCTGGATACTGGGATGACGGTACTTGGGATATATGATGCATTCAGGTTCAGGAAACCCGGTCCGAAAGCCGAGAGGATATTCTTCGTATGCAGGAAGCGCCAATGATATTTTGTCGCATATTGTATAAAAATCATGAATTGCGGCAAATATAAAACTGCCGGATGTTTATGGTAAACGTCGAACAGCGGCGATTCGGCGGATTATTTGATTGACAATCCGTGAACGGGTATGTTACACTGATTAAGGTTTGGCTCGACGGACGTATTGCAGCCGGACTTAAGTAGAATCTAGGAGGTTTATTGTAATGCAAAAAGGTAGGGTAAAGTGGTTCAATGCAGAGAAGGGTTTTGGCTTCATCGAGAGGGAAGACGGAAATGACGTTTTTGTACACTACACAGCGATCCAGATGGATGGATTCAAGACCCTTGAAGAAGGCGCTGAAGTAGAGTTTGAAGTTGTTGAGGGTGCAAAAGGACCCCAGGCTGCAAACGTCACGAAGATTATGTAATTAAAGTTGTTACAACTTTAGCTTAAATCAAGTCAGCACCTTGGCCCCGATATTGCAGAATATCGGGGCTTTTGGTTGGAATAGGGCCGGAATCGCGGCCGGAAGCATATCAGGACTGTAAAGTATTATGTTTTGGCCGAAAGGACAGGAAAGGAGTCGGACATGGAGGATCACGTAGTCAGAGCAACTGCAGCGGACGGATATGTGCGGGCTTTTGCAGCCGTGACCACGAACCTGGTGCAGGAAGCCCACAGGATACACGATTCTTCCGGAGTCGCCACCGCCGCGCTTGGCAGGACCCTTACGGCGGCTGCGATGATGTCGAGGATGCTGAAAAACGATAAGGACACGATGACGATCCAGATCAGGGGTGGCGGACCACTCGGACTGATAGTGGTCGTGACAGACGCTTATTCCAATGTCCGGGGATATGTCGGCAACCCGAAGGTATACCTGCCTCTGAACCAGGCGGGCAAGTTCGACGTGGCCGCGGCTGTCGGGAAGGACGGATATCTGAACGTTATAAAGGACCTTGGACTGAAGGAGCCATATATAGGCTATGTGAACCTGGTTTCAGGCGAGATCGGCGAGGACCTGGCATATTACTTCGCCTCCTCCGAACAGGTACCGACGGTGGTGGCTGTGGGAGTCCTCATAGACCCTGACGAGAACGTGCTTACGGCAGGCGGGTATATTATCCAGCTCATGCCCGGAGCGAGCGAAGAGATTATTGAATATCTAGAGGAGAAAGTGCTGCTTGCGGATTCCATCACTTACATGCTGTCGAACGGGTTGGATGCCGAGGCAGTGCTTCAGAGCCTGCTGGGGGAGAAAGGCCTGCAGGTGGTCGACAGGCTGCC
>JAKOPX010000530.1 GCA_029778665.1 Bacillota bacterium
TAACCCGCATGCGGGGTGACGTCATGGAGGTTCTCGCCCAATCCTATCGGGAAGGCCATGGTATCGATAAGGCGGCGAACCTGCTCAAAGACAAGTTCGTATCTATGCGCGATTACGAATTGGTGCGCATAGCGAGGACGGAAATCAATTCCGGACAGAACCAGGGTGCATATGAAACAGAGCGTGAATTACACATCAATTATCATATGTGGTGGTCTGCTGACGACGATCGGGTAAGAGACGGCACTACGAGCGATGCTGACCACACCTACATGCACGGACAGATCGTGCGGGTAGGGGAGCCGTTTAGCAACGGGTTGCTCTATCCAGGTGATATGAGCGGCCCGATTGAGGAATGGATCAACTGTCGGTGTCGGCTTGTGCCGTTTATCATGCCTGAAGGATTTACGGCTCCAGCACAAGGATTCTTTTACGAGGAAGACCTTATACCAATATCTTGAAAATTTCCTCTTTTTTCTTCCAGCAGAGATTATATATAGTAGTATGGAATAAGACTACCTTAATCAAAAGAAACGGTAGAGGTTTCGTATAAATGTTAATTAATGGTTCTAAACACCTGAATCCTGAAACATGGACGATGAAGGTGCACAATTGGAAGCCTGTTGACCTTACTGCGGTCACGTAATGGTGTAAGTATGGTGGAAGAGTGCGAGATTACTGGACCGATCGTTTATAAGAACGATGCAAAGCGCATAGCCTATGCTGCTGTGCTCGTTCCGGGCGAACCGGACAGTGACGGAGAGGTACTTTCACCAGAGCGCGTAGAACGGGCCGCACACGAATGGCTTGCCGGATATCGCAACATAGACCTTCAGCATTCCTTGAACAACATCGCTGTTCCGGTGGAATCCTACATCCAGCCGATGAACCGCACTGTTTCTATAAACGGAGCCCAAGTTGTGCTCCCTGAAGGAACATGGATTCTTGCGGCCAAGATTCAGGATGACAACACCTGGGAACAGATTGTTAGCGGAAAGCTGACCGGATACAGCGTAATGGGTATCCGGCGTCAGGCGCTCTCAGACGCTGCTGGGAAGAGTGTAGCCCTGAAACGGACGCTTTTGCGAGATCTGGGCGAGGACTGGATTGCTGCGGCGGTAAGCGTGGTGGACGAACCCGCTGTGCCGAAAGCCAAGTTCTTTGCGCTTAAATCGGTGAAAGAGGAGGATGAAGGGATCCTTTCCCGCATTGCCGAGGCTTTCCAAGCCCGGAAAGCAGGTAGGGCCATCTCTGACAAGAACTACGCCAAAATCAAGGCGGCTATTGAAGCACTAACTGAAATTGCGAACCTTGCCGAGAACGAGCGTTCTGGCAAGAGCGATGATGGAGAAGAGGA
>JAKOPX010000531.1 GCA_029778665.1 Bacillota bacterium
ATTGAGTGGCCCATTTCAAAGATCGGCTCATTTGAACCTTATATGTCGTCCGGTGTATAGGCTCCCGTCACCTCGATCACGTTGCCGATATCATGCCTTCCAGGTATTCGACAATATCCCTCGCCTTTGGCGGGCAGCCTTTTACGTACCTGTCAAATCCCGATGTGCATGAACCGATGCCTGGCGCATTAAGGCGTCTACCCCTGAAGCCCTGGCCGATGTACAGCTTCTCCTCCAGCCTGTTCAGCATGTCCTTCTCACGAAGCCTTTCCAGCGCATGGATAAGGCTTCCGTAACATGCCGAGCAGGCACAGTCCTCTACGATATGCGCCGCAAGCTGCCTCACTCTTCCTGACGGCATTGAGCCCTGCATTATGTCTGGCGTCGTTCCCCTCGATACGTTGATCCTGTTCGATCCTGCCGTCCCGGTTTCCCTGTTCAGGGTGTCACTGTTCAATTCGACTATATCTGCATTTTCCAGGTCTGCCGTACCCACGCCGATACGCTCGGCTATTCCGATATACGGGATCTCATCCACGCTGAAGCCCATGAGATACGCCGCATATGCATCTGTCAGCACCGGATCCTTCCCGGCGAATATCCTGTTCATCCGGACCGGATTGCCGCCTTCTTCAAAGTTGAGGTCCCCGTTCATGCCGTCGACGATTATCAGATCCTGTTTTATGATCTTGTTCAGGTATGCTATGGGTTTGTGCAGGCCCATTGTGTGGAACCGCCTTTTCTCCGAATCTGGTATGCAGCCCTTCATGTTTTTCAGCGCGCAGGTCAATTTGGTCTGGCAGTGCCCTTTCATGACAGGTACGTTTATCAGGTAACCGACTTTCAGCACATGGTCGCAGACGTTTATCCTCATTCCGTCCGTTTCATATGTCCTGCTTCTATCTTTTTGAAGATCTATAAGCGGCACACAGTACTCCCTCGACAAATCCTCGTATCCGCATACCCTGAACGCTTCAGAAGTCCTGTCGCCTACCCACGAGCCTTCCATTATTACTATATTGCTGCGTCCCCTCGATTTCAGGTATTCGATAATCCCCGCCACTATTTCAGGCGAAGTCGTCGCACCTGAGTCCGAAGGTTTGGCGACGACAAGGTTCGGCTTGATGCCGATAAGTGTATCCTTTTTTATTTCTGCTTCAGGCTTTATGGCCTCAAGCAGTTCTTTCACCATTTGCCCGGGTTCGTCTCCATATATGATGCGGATTCCGTTTCTGCCTATCATGTCAATCAGGCTCCTTTATTTAATGCCTTTCGGGAATTTCTCATAAATATATAAGTTCAAGTATGAAAGTACTGTTCGAAAAGCAAATAACCTGCAAATTTGAACTTTGCAGGATTTCAGGCTTGTTTTTTAAGCTTTATATACTCTGAAAATGACGCCGCTCCGAGCTTTCGACGTTTTGCAAGCATTGAAGCCCAAAGAGCATTTCCTTCGTCCTCTTTTATAAACCCTTTTTCCAAAGCTTCTATCAGAATATCTCCGGTGGTTGTGTGTTTCAATCCAACCCTTTTTATATAAATGCCAATATCGCTTAAATTGTTGCTTGCC
>JAKOPX010000532.1 GCA_029778665.1 Bacillota bacterium
CCTGTAGCCTGAATCCCGTTTCCAGTTGCCATACCTTATCCAGTCCGGATTGAACGGGATCCTTTCTTCATACAGCGCCTTCTGCAGCCCGAGTATCCTTTTCTGGGTATGCAGGTTGTCGGCAGTCCCGGCTATCACGCCGATTTTCCGGTGCCCCCTGGAAATGAGGTACCGGGTCATATCGTATCCGCCCTTTTCGTCGTCGATGACGACGGAGGCGAATTTCGGCAATTTTGAATATGCGTACACGACGATCGCCGGTATCTCGAAATCTTCAGGGAAGCAGTTGATAACCCTTCCGTGACCGGCAACATATATGATCCCGTCGACCTTTATGGAAATCAGTTCGCGGATCGCAGGCTTCAGTACCGACTGCAGCTTTTCCTCGTCGTCATACCACGTATCTTTCCATTTGTCATACATGCGCAGGTTGATGAGGATAGTCCTGTAATGCATATCCTCGCAATATGCCATGATCCTCTCGATTATGGGAGGAGAACTGAACTGGATCAGGTCCTCGGCAATTATCCCAATAATGTTCGTCTTTTGCTTTCTCATTCCCTGCGCAAAGTAGTTCGGCTGGTAACCGGTCTTCTTCACGGCTTCCAGCACTTTCTGCCTGGTGGCCTCGCTGACTTTTCGCTTTCCGTTCAGGACATTCGATATGGTCGACGTCGAAACACCGCACATGCGGGCGATTTCTTTCTGCGTAATCAAACTTCTTTCCTCTCTCTATCCAGGATTTTCAAATCGCATAATACCTCGACTTTATCATAATACCCAAGTAAAACGCTTTGGTAAAGTGGCAGAATAGATAAAAATAACATTCTGCTATATGACATTTTGCGGTATCGGAAAAACAGACGTTATCAGATCAAAAGCCACGCTGGTTGAAATCAGGTGGCTCAGGTCTTGATCTGTAATCTTCATTGTATATCGATCTTCCTGCCCTTTGATTTCGACGGCTCCGACTTCGGCACAGTAACTGTCAGGATGCCGTCCTTATACTCTGCCCTGGCCTCATCGGGCTTCACTTCAGC
>JAKOPX010000533.1 GCA_029778665.1 Bacillota bacterium
CAGGTGCTCATACATCGGCGCTCCGGATGCCGGGTGTTCATGCCTCGGCGTTTCCGGCGCAGATTTTTGCGGGGTAACAGATTAACCACAGAAAAAATACCGTAACGAAAGGACTAAAGCTTTTTACTTCACAAAAGCTTGCAACGGGTTTACATAAATGACAAGGAAACTGAAGGCAGATTTGTCGCTGCTGGCCATAACAGTAGTGTGGGGGGCATCGTTCCCTTTGATCAAGGTGGTGCTGGAATATATCCCTGCATTTGCTTACCTTTCGCTGAGGTTTCTGTTGGCAGCGGCGGTTTTGGCAGCGATTTACCACAGGAATTTGAAAAAAATCAATAAAAGGGCGCTGAAATACGGATGCATCCTCGGGAGTTTCATGTTCGGCGGCATGGCATTCCAGGTCGTCGGCCTGTATACCACGTCCGCATCGAACTCCGGGTTTATCACCGGCCTGAATGTCGTTATAGTGCCGATCATTTCAGCCATCCTCCTGAAAAAGAAGCCTGAAAGGGCAGCCATCGCGGGGGTTATTGTGGCGTTCGCCGGCATTTTCTTCATGTCCGGCGGTCTGAAATTCGATTTCAATATCGGCGATCTGCTGACATTCATATGTGCTATCTGCTGGGCGTTTCAGATCGTGTTCATCGACAGGTTCACGCAGTACGAGGATGCGCCGCTGCTGGCCATCATGCAGTTGCTGTTTACCGGCCTTGCAAGCACCGTGCTGTGGGTCGCGTTCGATATCGGCAAGCCGATGGAGTTCAACCTGACGGTAGCAGGTATACTCCTGGTAACGGCGGTGCTTGGTTCGTCGCTTGCCTATGGGGTCCAGACCGTTGCCCAGCAGTACACCACACCCGTCCATGCTTCACTTATATTCACCGCCGAACCTGTGTTTGCGCTGGTGTTTGCACTGATCATACCCAATGCCGACGGATTGGGGGAGGCGCCGTCACTGATGAAGATCGCAGGATGCCTTTTGATACTTGCCGGAATGATGGTTTCGGAACTGAGGATCGGAAAGGCTGAAAAGGAGACAGGATGTGCGGAATGAGAAAAGGATCGGGACCCGCCGGCGGACAGATTTCTTTTTTCGATGAAATCTATATGGCAAATGGGGAACCTGCTCCGGATCAGAAGAAGGGACTTCTTCTGGATAAGGAGAAGGAAGTGTTTTCCTTTTCCGAGGTTTGCAGGATCCTTTCGATATCTTCTGCTACGGGCAGGAACTGGATAAGGCTTGGCAAGCTCGTGCCCGTTGATGCTGCCGCCAGGCGGCCTGTTTTTGCCCGCTCTGAAATAGAGAGGGTCATCGCTGCCGTGGCAGCGGGCGACAGGGTCCTGAAATCCAGGAGGAACAAAAAGAAGGTTTCCGGTGCATCCCTCTATGAAAACTATATCACCAGCGCACATAACATTTCGGTGATCAATGGGATTCTCGGGCAGGACCGCTTACAGATAGACGATGATGCCATGAGGATCATCATTGCCAATTTTGCGCTGCAGTTTATTTGCCGTCTGCAGGGGACCTGCGGGGCAGGGGACACGGCCGGACCAATGCCAGCACTATCCGGGGTGTCGGGGAAATCTGGCGGATTTTACAGGTCCGGCAACCTGATACAGGCCTACCTGAACAATGACCTGGAAGTGTACGGCTTCAGGCCTCTGATCGACGACTTGCTTGCCGGCGTGTCAGATTGCTCAGGCCTTGCGGAAAAATACGGGGACATACTTGAACTTGAGCTTGAATATGTACCCGAAGAGGACAGCCTGGGTTTTGCCTACATCTCACTGAAAAGCATGTCGCAAAGGAAGCTGAGCGGCGCATATTACACTCCTTTGTCAGTCGTGAAGGAACTAGTCGGCCTTGCCGGTGAAACGGCCGGCCTGGCGGGAAGGAGGATCCTCGACCCGTGCTGCGGGACAGGCAACTTCCTGCTTTACCTGGCATCGAAGCAGGCAGAACCGGAGTACCTTTACGGGCAGGATTCCGATGAGCTTGCCGTCCGGATCGCCAGGATCAACTTTGCGCTGAGGTTCAACATAACCGATATGGATTTCCTGAAGGAGCATATAACATGCGGCGACAGCCTGAGAGCACTGCCTTTCTCCAGCTATGACATCATACTTGGCAATCCTCCGTGGGGATATGATTACACCGCTGATGAGCTGGCTGAACTGGCAGGCATGTACCGTTCTGCATCGCACAAGACTGCCGAGTCATATGACCTTTTTGTTGAACGCTGTCTTTCCCTGCTGAGCGAGGGGGGCCTTCTGGCGTTCGTCCTTCCGGAAGCGATCCTCAATGTGAGATCCCACAGGACCATACGGAGCATCCTTCTTGAAAAGGCTGAATTCAGGTTCGTATCGTTCCTTGGGGACGTTTTCAGCAACGTCCAGTGCCCTTCTATAATACTCGGGGTATCAAAAACGGGAAACAAAACCGGGACCAGGGACACTGCCGGAGCATCAGGCTTTACAGATGAGGCTGGTGCAGCGGAATGTACTGATGAAACCGGCGGAGCCGATGTGTCAGGCGGCACCGGAACGAAGCCTGGCGGGATAAAGGTTTACCTGGATGGCCGGACATTTACCATAAGTTCAGACCGGAAATTCACAGCGGATACGTTCAATTTCCACGTGCGCGACGAGGAGCAGTCATGCCTTGACGAGATCCGCAGGAACGCTGAAATGGTATATCTTAAGGACAATGCCAGGTTTGCGCTCGGGATCGTGACGGGGAACAATGAAGCATTCATTTCGGACACGCCGCGGGAAGGCTACGAACCGGTGCTGAGAGGCAGCGATATATTCAGATACAGGATCGCAGAAAGCAATGCATACATGAAGTTCGCTCCTGAGAAATTCCAGCAGGTGGCCCCAACCGAATTGTACCGTGCCCCGGAAAAACTCCTGTACCGCTTCATCTGTGATACGCTGGTCTTCGCATATGACAACAGGCAGATGCTGTCGCTTAACAGCTGCAATATCCTCATCCCGGAGATACCCGGCCTGGCGATGAAGTATATACTGGCAGTGCTGAATTCAAGCGTTGCAGCTTTTTTCTGCCAGCAGAGCTTCAACTCGGTGAAGGTCCTGAGGTCGCACCTTGAGGCTATACCCATCCCTGCCGTTGCCGATAAGGTGCAGCAGGAGATTACGGACATGGTGGACAGGATCATGGAGCCCGGGGCGAAAGCCGGCATGTTGTACGAAGAACTGGATGATTGCATAATGAAGCTGTATGGGCTGTCGGCAAAGAACCGTGATATCATCCGCGGAACATTTAAAGGCAAAAACCGTTTCCTGCTGCCCGGATCGTGACAGGGTCCATTTCAAATAGCGTTGCATTGTCCATCAGTGAACCCGTCAGGTGAAAAGTCCGTAGAGCTCTTCGTATGTCAGCCACTGAACGAATTTGTTCTCCAGGTGCCAGCCTATGGTTTTCTGGTTGAGGTGGAACTGACCCTCGCCTTCATTGCCCTTATGCTGGAAATCCGAGTACCCGGGGCAGGAAAGCACTTCATCGCTGGTCATCCTGAAAATTGCGATCCTGTCTGCGAAAAACAATCCATAGTACAGGACATCGAATTCCGCCCTCTTGACCTGCTGGATATTGCAGTCGAAAGGGTATTTGTATATATCGGTGCTGTTGAGGGCACGGTTGGCGACATTTGCATTAAGGCACTGCTGGATCAGGTTTTCCCTGGTGATCCTCGCATCGTTTTCTTTCATGACGGTCGAGAATTTTATCTCTATACGCTTGTTTTCAACTGCGTCATAGCGGTCGTGGAACTGGTTCCGGGATCTGTGGAACCGGAACAGCGCCTCTATCATCAACTCCGCTACAGTGCCGAACCTGCGTGTGCGCAGTGCGAATATGCCGTCCCTGAACTCTCTGATCCGTGCGTCCATAATTATCTCCTTTGCA
>JAKOPX010000534.1 GCA_029778665.1 Bacillota bacterium
AGGCTTGTCGCAGACAGCCACGGACACCACCGGGACTTTATCGAGTACGTAATACAGGTAATAGCGCCCGTCGGGACCGACTGTGACGTCAGGCGCATAGAGGCACATGCTCCCGTCCGGGTTCAGCGGATCGTCAGTCTTCCTGTAGATCACGCCTTCATAGCGCCAGTCGGTCAGGTCGTCGACAGGCGCGGACCAGCAAACATAATCGTTCAGGCAGTAGACGTAACCGTTGAAGCGGTCATGGGATCCGTAAATATAGACCCTTCCGTCGAAAACATACGGCTCCGCATCTGGGATATACTCCCAGGAAGGAAGATAGGGGTTGAATCCCTGCTTTTTCTTCGTCATCGCGAACACTCCTTTGATCGTTGTACAGCATTATTATATAATTTCGGGATATGCGCAGTCAAACGTTTGACCTCCCAAGACGGCTGTCCCAGTTACTGGCTTCTTCAGTTCTGCGGTTGCGTCAAAGATTGCTCAAAAGCAGAAAGTAATTTGCATGTTACCTGCCAGGAAGTACATCGGCGGCCTATGGACAGTCCGGTTCCATGCTGATAAAATAAATCATGCAAGAGAAAATTATCCTTTTATCACCTGCCAGGCGTTTAAGTTTATAAACAGTTAATATTCACGATGTAGAATGAATGTGTTCCGTATTCTGCGGAGGGGTGATAAATGCTGATAAATATTCTCGTTACGCTGGATTCGAAATACATCGTTCCGTTGAAAGTCATGCTTGCTTCGCTGTTCCTGAACAATCCGGGCGAGAGTTTTCACATCTACCTGGTCCATTCAAGCATAAAAGACGATGAAATCGCCGATATCAGACGATTCGTGGAGCACCACGGGCAAAAACTGTCGGTGATCAGAATAGACGACTGTTGTTTCCAGGATGCCCCCGTCATATTCCATTACACCAGGGAGATGTACTACCGGCTGCTGGCTTACAGGTTCCTGCCGGAAGAACTGGACCGGATCCTCTACCTGGATCCCGATATCCTCGTCCTTAACCCTGTCCGCGAAATGTACGAAACCGACCTTGACGGGTATCTTTACGCTGCGGCCTTCCATGACGTCATAGCGGTCAAGGGGCTGAACCGCATACGCCTTTACCCCTATAAAATCAACGCGTACATAAATTCGGGCGTGCTGCTAATGAACCTGGAACTTCAGAGAAAGCTCATAGACGAAAACGAGATCTATACTTTCATAGAAAAAAACCGCGCAAAGCTTTTCATGCCGGACCAGGACATAATCAACGCACTCTACGCCGACAGGATAAAATGCCTGGACGAGAAGATCTATAATTATGACACAAGGTTTTACAGTTACTATAAGATGATGACCAACAACAGGTGCGACATGGACTTTGTCATAAGGAACACGGTCTTCCTCCACTTCTGCGGCAAGAAGAAGCCCTGGCGCAAAGGTTACAGCGGAAAGTTCCATGCGTTGTACAAACATTATGAAAAGCTGGCGATACCGGACCAGCGAGGTATCATCGGGATCTCCGAGTCTGAGGAACCGGAACGGAAAAGCGGTTGAGGAACCGGAGTTTCTCCCTCAATGCCCTTCAGCGCCGGGTTGCGGATCTGCACGGTGATGACGCCGTCATCCATTGTGCGCAGGTATTTGCAATAAAGCACCGCCATCTGGCCAACAGGTACATTCCTGTCGATATAAACTGTCAATTACCCGTAAATGTCGAATTCACCCCTGAAGAAAGTTGTAAGACGCAGGTCAGTGGCATTGGCAGAAATGAAGAAGTATCTGTAATCCATCCATTCACATGGCCTTCTCAGCACATATTCATTGAGCAGCACATCTTCTTTTGCCAGCCTGATGGCCCCGTTATAGTAATAAGAGACGCCTAGGTCAACGGCGTTTAAATCCTTACGTGAGTGTCAGGCTATGTCCGGGAATACCCTGCTTTGAAGCGATACTCCTGTAAATATGAAGTAATCAGCAGCTATTTACTGATCCCAGGTATACCAGTAGGTTCCGCCTTCATAAGACTGATCCAGGAGCCATTTTCCCCCGATCTTGTGTATCCGCAATGGCCTGCAGCGTGTTAACGAAAAATCGGGATAATCTATTATGAGCAGCAAAACCAATCTGTTTTCAGAACTCTCCCAGACAGTAAAATGATCAGTCTGCCAAAGGCCCATACATATCTGTACTCCTGCAATCGCTATATTTTCGGTCAAACCTTTTTCCGTATCTCTGAACATGTCGAAACGATCGTTAAATAAATCTTCGATATATTTTTCTGCCACATCCGGCACAAATGCATCATAAAAGCTTTGCTTTACAACATTCGTATCCTTCAGGCTCCGAACCAGTTCCAAAAGACTGAATTGAGTAAAGTTCAGTTTTTTGGTTTGATTTAATGTATCAATAAGGGCAAACCCATCAGAAGAAACAGGTTTAACAGTATCAAAACCTGCCTGATGTACCAGACTTGCTTTTCTCCCTCTGGTTAATGCATCATTCAGGATAACACTGATCTCGTAGTTTGTCCGGTCAACCGGCTGCGGTATATATTCTACGGGGCAAAAGGAATCATCAAGCAGCCATATACCGTCCACCTTTTTTATTGAAAGAGGCAGAGTGCGTTTATTGCCAGTCAGATAGAACCTGAACTCCAGTTGAACGATTATTTCATTTTCGGTGTTCCTGACGACCGAGATCGGTTCTCTGCTCCAAACCCCCAGGGACAGAGGCGCCATGGGCATCCGGGGATCAACATATAACCTGTTGTGTTCAAATATATACTTGCTGCCCGCTTCTCCAAAAATATCATTTATAAACTTTTCTGCCAATTGTCTTGTGAAAGCTCTATAGAAGCAATCTTTTATATCATCGGTACTTTTTATGCCGCTGAGGAGCTTCAGGACATCCGCCTGTGATGATAACGCGTTATACTGTACTTCCATATTCACAGCATCAAAACCTTCTACGGTGGGTGCATTATAATCATCATTGAACTCGCCCAGATATATAAGGTTAGCTTCTTCTCCCCGTAAAAGGGCATCCTCCACTATTTCCCTGATCTCCCGATCTGAGCGGACAGAAGTGCCCTCAATTCCATGAGTGTTGGTCTCATGAGTATCGGGTTTTTGTGACTCTGCAGTTTCATGGATGTTGGTTTCTTGGATGCAAAC
>JAKOPX010000535.1 GCA_029778665.1 Bacillota bacterium
CCCGATAAGAGCCCAGGAGACCCTCTGGGAATGGGTATATGACGACGAGGACAATCTTCTCGGAATGATCCAGATGCCGCCGCCAAAGTATGAGCTCATCACGATACCAATTGAAAGGCTTCTAATCTTCAGGACCAAGAGCAGGAAAGGTAGCCCGGAAGGAAAGAGCATCCTCCGTAATGCATACCGCAGCTGGTACTTCAAGCGCAGGATCCAGGAGATAGAGGGAATAGGTATCGAAAGAGACCTGGCCGGTTTTCCGACTTTGACAGCTCCGGAGGGAATGAACATCTGGGATGAAGACGACCCGGAAATGGTAGCTGTCAGGATGGCTGCAGACAGGATCGTCCAAAATATAAGACGAGACAGCCTGGAAGGTTTGACATTGCCGGCCGGCTGGAAGCTGGAGTTATTAAGCACAGGAGGACGCCGGCAGTTTGACACCAATGCAATCATCGAGAGATACGACACCAGGATAGCAATGACCGTCCTGGCCGATTTCGTTTTATTAGGTCACCAGAAGGTGGGCAGCTTTGCATTATCCAGCGACAAGACGGAACTCTTTGCAATGGCCGTCGGAGCTTACCTGGACATCATCTGTGAGACCATCAACAACAAAGCAATCCCGGCGCTGATTGATTTAAACGCTCAACACTTCGCAGGTATTACCGATTATCCGACGCTGCAGCACGGAGACATTGAAAGCGCAGACATTCAGGCTCTGGCTTCTTACATCAAGGATATGACTGGCGTCGGTGTGCTGGTACCGGACGACCATCTCGAAGATTACGTGAGAGAAGTGGCCGGCCTGCCAGAAAGGCTGGATGATGGAACTAACCCAAGGCAGCCAAGACCGGCAAGAGATAACAATTCTGATGTGAAGCCAGGCAAAGAGGCAGACAGTGACGACCTGGGAGATTTGGAGGACGACGATGAAGCTGTAAAGAAGGCTAAGGAACGACTGGGGAGGTATGATTGATGTTCAGGATCCGGAAGTCAATTCACCTTCACCCGATATACAAGGCAAAGAGGAAGAGCAAAGCAGCACAAGAGGTCCTCGACAAATTAAACGCATTCCTGGACGCAACGGAACCGGAGCCGGTTTATTTCCTCACCAGGCTATGGAACGACCAGCAGCAGGCAATAACATACAAGGAGCTGCGTGAGGCAATCCTCAACGGCTACATCGACGTGAAGACCATCCAGGCCTGGCAAAACG
>JAKOPX010000536.1 GCA_029778665.1 Bacillota bacterium
ATTGCAGCCTCCCGGTGAATACGGGGCCGATATCGCGGCGGGAGACGGCCAGCCTCTTGGGAATCCGCTCAATTACGGCGGTCCCCACTTTGGTTTTCTGGCAGCAAATCAGAAACTGGTCAGAAAAATGCCGGGGAGGATAGTCGGCCAGACCACCGACAGTGAAGGCAGAAGAGGCTTCGTGCTTACGCTGCAGGCACGCGAGCAGCATATCAGGAGGGAGAAAGCGGTCTCCAACATCTGCTCGAACCAGGCGCTGAATGCGCTTGCCGCGACCGTCTATCTGTCAGTTATGGGCAGACAGGGACTTAAGCAGGTGGCGGAGCTTTGCCTCAGCAAATCCCATTATGCTTACAGCAAACTGCTGGCTACCGGCAGGTTCGAAAAGGTGCATGACGCGCCGTTTTTCAGGGAATTCGTTGTCAGGGCCGTGGCCGAGCCCGTGGAAGCGATCAACAAAAGGTTGCTGGACAATGGGATAATAGGCGGGTTCGCGCTGGAGCGCCATTATCCCGGCATGGAGAACTGCTGGCTGGTAGCCGTGACGGAAAAGCGCACCAGGCAGGAGATAGACAAATTCGTCGAAGTGGCAGCGGGAGGAGGGTGCTAAATGGCCAAACTTATATTTGAAATGAGCAAACCCGGCAGAACAGCATACAGTCTTCCTCCCTGCGATGTGGAGACCGGCGGGAGCGAAGTTCTTATCCCGGAAAGATACAGGAGAAAGAAGGACGCAGAACTGCCTGAGGTGAGCGAAACAGACGTTATCAGGCATTTCACTGAACTGTCGCGCATGAACCATGGCGTTGACAACGGTTTTTACCCGCTGGGTTCATGCACAATGAAATACAACCCGAAAGTCAATGAAGACATAGCCGCCCTGGATGGCTTCCGTGGAGTCCATCCGCTCCAGGACGACGGGACTGCACAGGGATGCATCCGGATAATTTATGAGATGGACAGGATGCTGTCGGAAATCACGGGGATGGACCGTTTCTCGCTGCAGCCGGCGGCAGGGGCGCATGGCGAACTGACCGGGCTTCTTATCATAAGGGCATACCATGTCCACAGGGGCGACATGGGCCGCAACAAAATAATAGTCCCTGATTCGGCACATGGAACTAACCCTGCATCGGCGGCAATGGCGGGCTTTGAGATAATAGAGGTGAAATCGGACGAGCGGGGCGGAGTCGACCTGGAGGCTCTGAAAGCAGCCGTCGGACCTGACACTGCAGGCCTTATGCTTACGAATCCGAACACGCTGGGACTGTTCGATGAGAATATAAAGGCTATTGCCGATATAGTGCATGAAGCCGGCGGCTTGCTGTATTACGACGGCGCCAATGCAAATGCGATAATCGGCATCTGCAGGCCTGGCGACATGGGCTTCGATGTCGTGCATCTCAACCTTCACAAGACTTTCAGCACGCCCCACGGAGGCGGCGGACCCGGCTCCGGCCCGGTGGGCGTCAAAAAGGAGCTTGAACCGTTCCTGCCCGTGCCACTGGCCTGTTTCGACGGAGAGCGATACTTGCTCGATTATGACCGTCCCCTGTCGATAGGCCGTGTGAGGTCCTTCTATGGCAACTTCGGCGTGATACTACGGGCATATGCCTATATAAGGACGATGGGTCCTGACGGGCTCAGAAAGGTTGCGGAAAACGCTGTGCTCAACGCGAATTACCTTATGCACAGGCTCAGGGATCATTTCGATCTGCCTTATGACCGGACCTGCATGCATGAATTCGTGTTGTCATATGGCAGGCAAAAGGAGACGGGAGTCCGTACCCTGGATATAGCAAAGAGGCTGCTGGATTTCGGGTTCCATCCGCCAACCGTGTATTTCCCCCTCATCGTCAGCGAAGCGCTGATGATCGAGCCGACCGAGACTGAAAGCCTCGAAACTCTGGATCTCTTTGCTGACACGCTGATAAGCATCGCCGAAGAGGCAGAAAAGGATCCGGAAAAGGTGAAAACCGCCCCGCACAGGACTTATACATCAAGGCTCGACGAAGTAAAGGCTGCAAGGAACCCTGTGCTTGTCTGTATGGACGAAAACAGGAAGGAATAGATCTTTGGCCGGGCAGGCAGCG
>JAKOPX010000537.1 GCA_029778665.1 Bacillota bacterium
CGGCAATTCCAGGACCTGATCTGGGAGTACCTTCAGCACTGAATGCGGGGACGGTTCTCACCTTTTAAACCTTTTTGGAGGTGAGGATTGTCATTTCGAGGACAGTTCTTGGTTTTGGGTGGGGACGGTTCTCACTTTTTAAGCAGATTACTTTCGGCAAATTGTGGCTATTGCATAAATTCAAGTAAATCGGATTGGGGGAACATAGATGAAAATTTTCAAAAACAAATACGGCGAGGTACGCCCGGTATGGAAGCTGCTTCTTATTATCCCTGCGTTTTACCTTTTTACAGGAATGCTAATCATATGCTTCGCGTTTTTTTATGAACTGAGCATGATGCTGTCATCAGGAATCACCGATCCTGCAGTTATCACTGAGAAATTTCTCGCCAGTGACTTTACTCGCATAACTGCCGGGATCATACAAAATCTGGTGATGATAGCCCTGGTAATACTGTTCTGGAAGCAGATGGATAAGAAGCCCCTGAGCCAGATGGGCCTGACATTTGGCAAATCCGGCCTGACCGATCTGGTATATGGCCTGATCCTCGGAGCAGTATCTATTACCATAGTTTTTGTTATCATGTTGCTGACCGGACAGATAGTTGTTGAAAAAAGTGTTCTGAAGCCAAACTTTGTCCTGGTTTTCCTGGGCGATCTCTTAATGATGATATTTGTGGGAGTAGGCGAGGAGATGTTCTCCAGGGGGTACTGTATGTCGATACTGCGAAGATCCCATACCTTTATCATCCTTATAGTGCCAAATGTAATTTTCTCGTTGCTCCACATATTCAACAGTAACATCGGAGTTCTTCCCCTGTTTAATATATTCCTTATAGGTGTGATGTTTTCGCTTATGTTCCTGCGCCGGGGCAATATCTGGATGCCGATCGGATATCATATCACCTGGAATTTCCTCCAGGGAAGCATTTTCGGTATGCCTGTAAGCGGAGGAATTACAGGCGGACTGCTGACGACTCGGCTGGTCGGTGAAAATATCCTGAATGGAGGCGGGTTCGGCCCGGAAGGAAGCCTGATAGTTACCGGGCTGATACTTGTCAGTATAGCTGTGCTGCTGACTTTCACAAAAAGCAAAGACACCGGCGAAGAGATGGCAGCATATGCAGGCGCCGGCGGAACGGTGGAGGCCGGTTCGGAAGCACAGGCGGAAATGTGACTGCTTTGGGACCTGTCTTGCATGCAGGCTGTTCCGAATCAGGAACCAGGAGATCAGAAATTGGAACTGCTAACTTCCACATTAGAAGTATAACCTCATAAGTTTGAACCCAAATCTTGTAAAAAGTTAAAAATGTGAGAAGCGTCCCCGATCAAAACGGGGACTTTTCTATATATAAACCAGCAGCAGAGAGTCGTCTGCCAGGCAAAATGTCCAAAAGGTGAGAAGCGTCCCCGCCTTATTCCCTTGTCAGCAAGGCGGAGATTTTTTCGTTGTCGACTATGTCTTCTACTGCGTTTGCACCCAACTGCCTGAGGATCTTCATTACGTTGAGGTTGTCAAACGGAGTCATTATGAGCGAGTCTTCTCCATATTCGTTTACGATTTTAGCGGAGATCTCTTTATCGACGTTGGTCCTGGGACCGCCCACACACCCGCCTTCACAGCCCATGCCTTCGATGAAGTTGGCGTTTACGTCTTTGCCTGACGACAGCGCTTCCAGCAACTCCTTGCAGTTTCTTACGCCATCGACCTTTTTGGCTTTAAGCTTTATTACTCTCCTTGGTTCAAGCCGGTTTACCACAGTTTTAACCGAGAAGCTGACGCCGCCTGTGCGGGCATAGATCCGCCCTCCCAGGGAAGCCTGGTCTTTTTCTTCGCCCGGCAATTGCTCAGGGTGGATGTCCAGGGCGTTGAATATTTCGGCCAGTTCCCTGAAGTTGACAACGAAATCTATTGCGCCCCGGAGTTCAGGTTCGTTTATCTCCTGTTTCTTTGCGATGCAGGGGGCGAAGAACACCACCTTAGCTCCGTCATACAGTTCTTTAAGGAACCTGCCGGCTGCGATCATCGGAGAGACGGAAGGCGACATGTGTTTGAACATCTCGGGGTATCCTTTTTTCGTCAGGTTGAACCATACCGGGCAGCAGCAGCTTGTCAGGAAGAAGTCCTCCTCTGTTTTGACCAGCCTGTTGAACTCAAAAGCTTCCCGGATCGTCAGGATGTCGGCGAACATAGCCACTTCGATCATGTCTGCGAAACCCATCAGCTTGAATGCCGTGCGAAGCTGACCCAGCGAGACGTTTTCGCCGAACTGGCCGGCTATGGCAGGAGCCACAGCCGCAAATACGGTGGTGTTTTCGTCTTTAAGCATGTCTATCAGGGGTATGAATTCGATCTTGTCAGCCAATGCGCCGAAATCGCAGCTGGTGACGCAGCGGCCGCAGGTAAGGCATTTGTCGTTCACAACGACCGGCTCCTCGTTCCGGCGGTATATGAATGCCTCATGCTTGCATATGCCGCTGCAGTCCTCGCTATCGCAAAATTCGCACACACCCTGTATTTTGGCGATGATCGGCTCGCTTATGGCATTGGATTTTCTGACCAGATCCAGTTCGTCGCTGTAGGGCTGACCTTGCCTTGGGTCGAGTCCCATGGCTATCCTTATGTGATCCATAATGAAAGGTTCGTCCTGCTCAGTAAAGCCGAACTTATCCCTGATATGGGCAGTAAGCCTGTTAAGGTCTTCTGCATTGTTCAGCTGGCCGTTCCAGTACATTTTTACGAGTTCGCCGAAAATTTTCATCCTTTTTTCCTGGAACCCTGCCAGCCTGCTTTTCCTTTCATCCCTTGCGCCGCCGCCTGCGTTTCCCGTCATATGGTCCCTCCCGCGGTAATCATTCTATATGCAACTAATATCTTACCCATCAGTTTCTGGCAATATTTAATCAGTTCAGCACGCGGATTTACATTCATCTTCGTATAGATCCGTCTGTTATGTGTCTTTTTAGTGTTTATACCGATATAAAGCATGTTGCATAACTTCTTCGCATCATACCCTCTGGATGCACAGGTCGAATATCCTTCTTTCAGCCTTTGTAAGCGTATTGAGCTGCTCCTCGAACTGCCTTATCTGCTCGGGCGTGAGGTCATCGCCTTCAGGGAAGGTCCTTCACCTGCTGGATCCCTGGAACCCAAATGATCAGGCCTGGCGGCGGAAACGTAAGGTTCTGCGCGCATCTGCAGGAATTCGATGAGGTCGTCTATTTCCGTCATATTCGTTTTTTTTCTGTGATTCATTCTGCTTTATCCTGCTTTATCCTGCTGATAGTCTCCATATCTCAGGTCGTCACTTGCCTCAAAAGGCTTGTATGTGTAGAATTCATGGCTCTCCATCATTTCCAGTGAGCACTCCAGCACTTTGGCCATGTTCTCATTTATCTCGCCTGACTTGTATTCGGGCAGCTTCTGCCGGAGCATTCCGATGGCTTTGTTTGTAACAGGCAGATAACCGGTCCTTAAAGCAAAATCGATGTTGCGCTCGGGCTCTGCCAGCCACATGAGGAAAATGACGGATGCATATTCCTTCTTTGAGCTGGTCCCGTTCGATAAATACATGTCAAAACAGGAGCTCGACAAATACATCTCCAGTTTTGCAGAGGAAGGCAGGCATATTTATGCTGACCGGCCTGTCCCTGCTCAGCTTTGGAAGTTTTGAACCGCACGCGGACAGGGAAAACAGCATCAGCACCGAAAGAATCACTGAAAATAAGGTAAAGCAACGTTTTGAGCAAAGCATATTTGTTGCCCCCTGGTTTATGTAAAATTTTAATACATTAGATATTTAATCCAGCACATTTTTTCCTGCATGTACATGTGTTTTTATGCTCGAAATATAAGTCACACCACAGGGAGCGAAAATCATCCTGCATTATGGAAATTCACCCCTGCAGGGCGATATGACCGGCAAATGCTCCGCTATATAATGTTGATGGAAATAATGCAAGCAGCACGGTCTGACGGTTCTGTTTCAGAAAATACAGCTATATGAGATACTCAGGCAGAAATCGACACTAATTCATTAAAGATCTGCATATGGAAACTGTCATTCTGTATCAGGTCATATCCTTTTTTACAAAGCCTTGAGCAGCTGGTTACCGTTATATTGAACAGATACCGGCATATTTCTTTGTAACTGAGATTGCACAGCACCCTCAGAGCGTAAGCAGTAAACGCTCTGTAATTGGTCAGCTTATGTCTGCATTTCGTCTGCAGGCTTGTTAACTGGTTCATGTTTAGCTTATCAGATATGAATGATATGACACTGGTAGCCGGTTTATCCCTGAACATAACAGTCCTTCCCGGTATGTATTCATATTCGGCGGACAGAGTATAGGTGGACACAGGGAATATATAGGGCGTTTCATCTGCATCGAATATTCTGCCCTTTTCAGCAATTTCGCGACGGCTTTTGACGAAATTATGGTAACGTTCTGCGAAAATGGTGCTGTCGGGGAGACCAAACAGACCTTTTATGAAACTCGTATCTACTATTCCGTACCGGTCGCGTTTCAGCCCGAGGTAAATCCCATAGGATGAATATTCGTACATTTCCTCCTTCCCATAATACCCCTTGATGTCGTGAGGATTATTATGTATATACGCCGATACGACAAGGTTATGTACGTCTGTAGTCAGTATGCGGCTGACGAACCGGTCCTGGAAAAGGTGGCCGTGCCGGGTGTATTTCGTGTTGTAATACCATACGTAAGCGTTGTTCAGCGAGTGCATGAATTTTGATATGTCGAACCCGTTGGCATCCAGATGCAGGTGCACATGGTTGTCCATCAGGCAGTAACCGTAAAGCTTGCATTTGTATTTACCAAGGTACCTTTTGAGAAGTTTCAGGTAGTACTCCTTGTCCTGTTTGCTTCTGAACAGGAGCAGTTCCGAATTGCTTCGGCAAATTATGTGATAAATTGCTGCAGGGTCTTTTTTACGGGCTCTGCGCGGCATTTGCATGCACCTCACGTGTGAAATCGACCAGAACATATGTTCTCGCCAAAAAGAGTCTACCACGGATCATTGATCGATGCAACATATTTCCCGATTTATTGAGCTTTTGCGCATTTTGACTTGCAAGGCTGAACGCAAAACGGGAAATATAGGGAATAACGGGCATTACGTTAAATTGGCGTGCACTTGGTGCAATGCGCCCGTTTATTGGCCGGTAGTATTTATTGTGAAAATGAGAAGAATAGAGAACAGCAGAATCAAAAATGGGTGAGTGGATCAGCAGAACCGGAAAAATGAAAGCTATGTCCTGGAAAGGACTATATGAGTTGTTTTAGCAGAGTTAAACTGCAGTCGATGTGTCAAAAAGGTGAGAAGCGTCCCCAAAGGAGGTGCGTGCATGCGGCTGGCGGACCTGATGAATGTGGCGCTGAAAGCCGGGGAGATAATGCTGAGGAGCGGGGCGGAAATATACAGGGTAGAGGAAACTATAGTGAGGATATGTGAAAGCTACGAGGTGCAGTGTGAAAGCTTTGTTTTACCCACCGGCATTTTCATTTCGCTGGCTGATGGTGAAGGGGGCACAAATACAGCCTTCAGACGTATCAGGGACAGGAAAGTAGATCTGACGGGCATTGACAGAGTCAACAGCCTCTCGCGGCGCATTCAGAAAACGCGCCCTGATTTCGGGATCGTGCTCAGGGAGCTCAAAGAAATCGAAAATACGGCAAAACACGGTTTCCCGGTGAGGCTTACGGCGACCGGCCTTGGATCGTTTGCCTTCACGCTGCATTTCAATGGTAGTTTATATGACAGCCTTGCTGCTCTTGTAATCGGATGCATATCATATTCAGCAAGAGAGATCCTGACCAGGAAAGGCTTGTTTTTATTCCTCGAAAACCTCCTGGCCGGGCTGATCACCGGATTTCTGAGCACAGCCGCAGTCGATCTTTTCCCTGAGCTTGACGGTTACAGGATCATCATTGGCTCTGTATTGATGTACCTCCCGGGCGTTTCTATAACAAACAGCATAAAGGACGCCCTTTATGGCGACCTTGTTGCCAGTACGACGCGACTGGCAGAAGCAATACTTCTTGTCACAGTTCTGGCGGCGGGCATCGGCGTTGCATTGGTGATATGCGCGAACCGGAGGTAGTTGGTGTGAGTGCGCTGTTGGCTTTCATTGGCAGCTTTGCGACCAGCCTGACTTTCAACATAAAGGGACACAAGCTGATTTTTGCCGGCTTTTCGGGCATGATAGGATCTGTTGTGTATTCAGTTGTCATGCGTATCACCGGTCACTCGAACTTTGCGATTCTGATCGGTGCCATAGCTGTCGGACTTTACAGTGAAACTGCTGCCAGAGTGCTGAAGTCGCCTGCGACAATATTTTCGATACCAGGAATCCTGCCTCTTGTACCAGGAATCGCGGCGTATGAAATGATCCGGTTTCTTGTAAATAATGAACTGATCAGTGCTATAGGGAAGCTGACTGAGACTGTGAGCGGTGCCGGTTCGATTGCTTTTGGAATAATGATTGTGACAGCGGTTTTCAGATTTCTGACCAGGGCACGGAGAGCGAATAACGAGAAGAGTAAAACATGAGTGTAACAGCCTGAGTAATAAGCTGCGGTTAACAACGGGTAGGGCATTAAGAATGGTATGTGAAAAAATAAGGCGTGATCGAAAAAACATGAGCAGATTAAGGTGCGGGAAGTGTAAGATATAAAGAACAAGATTACGGATAAGGTATGGAGGAGATAATGCCTGAGAGCGCAGCATATGCGGGCAGTCCCTGCATGCAATTAGGCCTGGCGGAAGGTGTAGTCTGCATTGTATAAGCATTTCTAAACAGAAGGGGTTAACTGGATTTTCTTACGAATAAAAATTGCGGCGCCAAATTCATCGCTTCTGTTAACTCATGCCTGTTTTCACCTGATTTGCAGGGTGCTGCATTGCTATGACATAATGTTGCATAGTGTTACATGACGTCGGGCCTTTATCTGACTTTTTGCACACGGCCTGGAAATCATCTCCAGGCACCCACAGTGCAGGTGACATAGGCATGGTATTGCATCACATCACTTTACAACAAAGCAGCAGACTGTTCTTGGAAAAGGCGAGACAGTCTGCTGCGTAATGCATGGCTTTGCTGGTATGCCTGTTGTTTGGCAATAGAGTTTTTACATCGGTTTAATGAACATCTGGGTCCAATAGCATACGCCGTTCTTGTTCTTGGCGAGCCCGACGCCTATCTCTGTATATGAACGGCTCAGAATGTTGTTCCTGTGGCCCGGCGAGTTCATCCAGTCCCTCATCACTTCGGCCGGTGTCCGCTGGCCGTATGCAATGTTTTCACCCGCGGCAGAAAAACGCAGGCCAAAGTTCTCCATCATTTGGAACGGTGTGCCGTAAGTCGGTGAATTGTGAGAGAAATAGCCTTTGTTTGCCATGTCCGCTGACTTATAGCGGGCGACCCTGCTCAGTTCCCAGTTGATTTTCAACGCAGGAAGCCCGGCTTTTGCCCTTTCGGCGTTGACCAGCCTTACAACCTCGTTTTCCTGTGTGGTTGTGGTCACTGCCGGTATTGTTATCTTCTGCCCCGGGTAAATCAGGTTCGGGTTCTTGATCTGAGGATTGGCAGCAATGATCTCGCTTATTCCGACCTGATGCTTGACAGCTATTTTCCACATAGTATCGCCGCTTTTCACCGTATATGTTGTCTGGGCGAAAGCAGGCGATGAAAGCGAAAACAGCAAAGCAAGCAATAATATCAGAAGTATCCCTTTTTTCATCGTATCACCTCAGGCATATGATTTGAAAATTGCAATTCAAAAATGCTGGCAATATAAATCTTGAATGGCAATTTATTGGGGACGCTTCTCACGTTTTCATCTTTTTTGCAATTATGTTAACTTGGGTTTTTGCATATCTTAAGCGTAAGACTTTTTATGTACGGAGTTGATTTATTATACAAGAAGCAACACAGAAAACAGGTTGCGGAAACGGTTAAAAAATTTGCCAGGCTGCATGTTTCTAGTAGCTTCACTTTTGATAACATGTTTATTCATTTATGGAAGTGAAACAAACTGGTCAAAAGGTGAGAACTGTCCCCCACACTAAGGCTGCTTAAGATCTCCTGCTTCAGAAACTTTTCATTTCCGGGCATAATTTCCGGCGATAGGATAAAATGTGAGAAATGTCCCTGGGCAATTAACGGCGGAGTCAAAAAGGTGAGAAGCGTCCCCGCACTTGACTTTGAAATGCCTTTA
>JAKOPX010000538.1 GCA_029778665.1 Bacillota bacterium
ATGGAAAACCCTGAGGGCGACTGGGATGCCCAGCTCCTCACCCCGGGAAAAGCAGTATATGTGCCCGGCAGGTATGCCCACAGGAGCATAAACATCGGGGATGAAAAGCTTGTGACCTTCTTCGTGTTCCGCGCAGATGCCGGCCACGATTACGGCACGATAGAAACAAAAGGGTTCAGGAAACTGATAGTCGAAAAGGACGGAAAACCTGCGATCATCGACAATCCTAAGTGGAAGTGAGGGACGGACATGTTCAGGAAGTGGGAAATACTCAAAAAAATCAGCGATTCGGGCCTTGTAGTCGTAGTCCGGGCCGACAACGCCGACATGGCGAAAAAGATCACCGAAGCATGTCTTGAAGGCGGCGCTGCGGCAATAGAAATAACTTACACGGTTCCGGGAGCCACAAAAGTAATAGAGGAGCTGGCAAAAGAATATGCCGGGAAAATCATAATAGGCGCGGGTACGGTACTCGACGCTGAAACGGCCAGGATCGCCATCCTTTCAGGCGCCCAGTACGTAGTGAGCCCGTATCTCAGCCGCGAAACCCTGAAGCTCTGCAACCGCTACCAGGTACCCTGCATGCCCGGCGTCATGACCATAGAAGGCGTCGTGGAAGCTATGGAACTCGGTGCCGATATACTCAAGGTATTCCCCGGCGAAGCCTTCGGCCCCGGCATAATCAAGTCCATCAAAGGGCCGCTGCCTCAGGCCAACCTGATGCCGACAGGCGGAGTCAGCATAGACAATGTCGGGGACTGGATCAAGGCTGGTGCAGTCGCCGTCGGTGTGGGCGGCAGCCTGACAGCCGGCGCCAAAACAGGCGATTACGCAAGTATAAGGAAACTGGCAGCCGAATTCGTCGCAAAGATAAAAGAAGCCAGAAAATAAAAAGAGGCCGGAAAAAAACAGTGGTGCCAGGCACGTTATGTGCCTGGCACCTTTATTTCTTGATCAGATATCAGAATTCCTCGATCAGGTATCAGACCACTGTCAATTCATCATTCCCTGATCAGCTCGACGAACCTCCGGTATGCCTCGTCCCACCTCTGTGTATCACAGGGCATGAACTCCTGCGGCGGGAAGCTTTTCTTCACTATGCTTCTGGCCTGACTGTAATCGGATATCTCGCCCAGCGAAATCATCTGAACGATGCCGTTGCCCAGTGTCGTCGCTTCCTGCGGGCCCGCATACACCGGCCTGCCGCAGCAGTTCGCGGTAAAAGCGTTCAGGAGCGTGTTGATGGAGCCGCCTCCGACTATATGGATGCGGTCGAATGTGCGCCCGGTTATACGCTCCAGCCCTTCGATCACGTACCTGTATTTGAATGCGAGGCTTTCAAGCACTGTCCTCACAAGGCTGCCTGTGTCCTCCGGGGCCCTCTGCCCTGTCCTGCTGCAGTATTCCCTTATTGCCTGAGGCATGTCAGAAGGCTCGTAAAACAATTCGTCATCAGGATCTATCATGGCTGCAAAAGGTTCGGCTTCTTCCGCAAGCCTGTTCAGGTCATCATATGTATACTGCATTCCCCTGACAGCCAGGTTGCGCCTGATCTCCTGGATTATCCAAAGTCCCATCACGTTTTTGAGAAGCCTGATCTTTCCGTTTGCTCCCCCTTCGTTGGCGCAGTTGAAATCATAGGCTTCACTGTTTATTACGGGAGCATCGGTCTCAGTGCCGACGATGGACCAGGTTCCACTGCTTATATACAGCGGCGGTCCGTCCTCAGCAGGTACTGCCACAACGGCAGATCCCGTATCATGCGCTGCTACAGCCGTCAGCTTCAGCGGCGCGATCCCCGCTTCCCTGCATACTTTATCCGAAATACTGCCGATGATCTCCCCCGGCTTTATTACAGGGCAGAAAATACGTGCCGGTATGCCGAGCAGTTCCATAAGTTCATGGTCCCACCCGTCCCTGCTGTAGCTGTAAAGCTGCGATATCGTCGCCATAGTGTATTCGTTTTTCAGTTCTCCTGTCAGATAATAGGCCAGAAGGTCCGCGATGAAAAGAAACCTGTCGGCGATATCCAGTATATATGGTCTCTTCTGCGATAAGGAGAACAACTGGTACAATGTGTTCATGCGGTTGAGCTGTATGCCGTTCCTGAAGTACAGTTCCCGGTCGCCGATCAGTCTGCCCACCTCATCGACAAGACCGGAAGTGCGGCTGTCACGGTAGGTATACGGGTTCTCCAGCATACAGCCTTGCCTGTCGAGGAGCACAAAATCGTTTCCCCATGTATCTATGCCCAGCGACACGATCCCGCTGTCTTCGCCTGCAGCTTTCCTGAGCCCGTCAAGCAGATCTCTCCATATACCGAGTATATCCCAGTAAAGGTTGCCTCCGGCACTGACAGGCCCG
>JAKOPX010000539.1 GCA_029778665.1 Bacillota bacterium
AGAACGCGCCGCTTCTGGCCCAGGCTATAGCCGATTATATGGGTAAAACGACCGGCGAATTGCGCGAACTGTCTTCTGAAGGTTTAATCACCGCAGATATAATCAAAAAGGCCATGTTCGCGGCCGCAAACGAAACGAACCGGCGCTTTAGTGAAATCCCCATGACCTTTTCACAGGTTGGAACTATTGTCGCAAATACCATGCTTCAGACATTCCAGCCGGTTATCCAGATGATCGGCCAGGGCGCCCAGTGGATATATGATAACTGGTCCACCATTGAACCGATATTCTGGGGCCTGGTTGCGGCTGTCGGCGCCTATGTCGTTATAACGAAGATATGGACCGCTGTCACATGGCTTCAGGTGGCGGCTAACAGGGCGCTTCTTGCTTCAATGCTGACTAACCCTATCCTGTGGATAGCAATAGCAATCGGCGTCGTTATAGGCTTAATTTACAAATGGGTTGAATCGGTCGGCGGCCTTCGTATTGCCTGGCTGATTGTCTGCAATGCCCTATTAACCGCTTGGGATTGGGTCCAGATTGGCTTTATGACCGGCGTTTACTGGGTAATGGATATGTGGAATAAGCTACAGCTTGCCTTTATGACCGCCGGTGTGAATATTGCTAACTTCATGGGTGACATGAAAGCAAACGTCCTAATGATCCTTCAGAACATGGTCAATGGAGCAATCAGCATTATAAACGGGTTCATATCCATGCTGAATAAAATCCCTGGCGTCAGCATTGACCTGATTCAACAGGTGACCTTCGGGACCACTGCCCAGCTTGAAAATGAGGCCGCTAAACAGGCCAGGGCGCAAAGCCTGGAAGACTTCAGGTCCCAGCTAGAAAGCAAGATCGCTGAACGCGACGCAAAACTTAACCAGATGAAGGCTGAAGCCAGGGCGGCAACGGCACAGCGCCAGGCTGAAATCGCTACCGCAAAGGCTGAAGCCGCCAGCAAGAAGGCGGCAGACAGCGCCGACCTTGATATTGACAGCGTCGGAAGCGTCGGTGAAGTCGGTAAAATCAAAGAGGACGTTAATATCGCCGAGGAAGACCTTAAATTCCTTCGCGACGTGGCCGAAATGCGCTATGTCCAAAACTTTGTAACCCTGACGCCTACTGTCGCCGTTGACGCAAAGATCAGCGAAAAGGTTGACGTCGACGAAGTTATCAGCA
>JAKOPX010000540.1 GCA_029778665.1 Bacillota bacterium
TCATTTGCTAAAAAGTCTTCTGTCAATAACTAAAAAACACTAAATTTGGTCGGGAGGATGTGTCGACCACTACGGCTGCATGGAACCAATATTCAGAGTGCCGTACTTGATAATGCAGACATGCAAAATCACGCCTAAATGATCTCAAACTCACCGTACCATTGGTCATACCTGACGCGGTATTTCCCCGGTGAAAAATCATAATCGAACATATCCGCCTTCAAACGAGCCACCGCTCGAGCTTCTCCGGGTCCTATCCTTAACCTGACCTGGTCAACCACGTTTGCGCCTTCCACCCACGGAGCCTTGACCCATTCGCTGCCCTCGAAGCATTCCAGACGGTCGACGCCTAAACCGCCTTCATAGATTTCATCCGACATATTCCTTATCGACACCACTATGCCGGAACTTATGAAATCATCAAGCGTTATGGGGTTTGGGTCGAATTCTACGGAGATCATATCCGGATCGCTGGGAACTACTTCAAACTCTCCGTACCACTCATCAACTTTCACCCTGTACCTGCCCGGAGTGAAAATAACGTAAAACTGTTTTTCCAATTCATAAGTTTCCCCTTTTTTGAGTGAAGCAAGAGGGTACAGCGAACTGCCGGCTCCTGAAATCCCGATCCAGTCGTTTCCGTCGAATTGTTCAATGTGAACCACGAACCTGCCTCTGTATTCTTCTTCAGAGATGTTCGTTATCGATATATCAAGTCTGCTTAATTGTATTTTATGCATGGGGATGACGTTTGGCCTGACCTCAACAAGCAATTCATACTGCCCTTCATTGACCGACGGCGTATAAAACGATGGGTCATGCTCCGGCGGTGTGGGATCCGACGGCGCTGCAGCAGTTTGTTCAGATCCATTTAACGTATCGCCGATCTCGGACACAGATGTTGCGCTGCTATGGTTTCCCTCAAACGAAATATCATTTATCATGCCTATAAGGCTCCTGATGGAATCCGCATTCTGCGCAAAGGAGCGCAGGTCCCTGCCAAGCAGTTCTTCAGCTGCTTCCCTGGTACAGGTAAAAGTATATGTTGTTCCGTCA
>JAKOPX010000541.1 GCA_029778665.1 Bacillota bacterium
CTCCAGTTCTTCGAGTTTTCTTATCTTGTTTGAACTAAGAAATCCCATAACATCAATGATGTAATTCTCGAAAATCTGATATATAATATTACTCATAAGAGACTCCTCCTTGGTATTTTGTTTGTTTTTCGTTGATCAATATTTTACCAAAAAAGAGGGGTCTCTTGTTTTTTTAACCTAAAACAATTTTACACTAAGCCCGGCACCAGATCATACCGGCTCTCCGAACCTCTCGAAGCCTTTGAATCGTGTGCCCTGGAAAGTCAGCCTGCCCATGTCGCCCTCCACGAGATACCCGAACTCGTCATACGGAACGCGCAATTCCAGCCTGTCGCCGCTTTCAAACTCGAATGTCACATAGTACGTCGTACTGGTACTGTAATGGTCCACATTCCCGCCATGGTGGTGATGCGATACACTTGTCCTTTTGGCCACTACCCTGGTGTCTACCGCAAGTACGGGGGAGTGGTTGTTCCTGTTCCATTCCGCAATACCCCGGATCGCTGCCAAAGCAATGAGGATAAAGACTATTACAAACGTAAAGCTGAAAAGTATAGGAAAAATGCCAAAAAACGCGTTGTACATGTGCTTATCACCAACTGTCCTTCCGATCGAATTTGCAAACAATCAAGCTTCATTATATCATACTTTGATTTTTGCTTATTTGTTTGCTGTTTTCAATGTAAATACGACTTGTCTCCCCGGCAGTGGGTGCAGACTGACCGGGGACCAGGCACGAGATCCGTCCATACCGGATTCTGCAACCAGCGATTGATTGACCTGTTTTTGCCGCCATGATATCCTGAAACTGGTCGGTGCGCGCTGGCAAATATGATTTCCAGGAGTGAAAATCATGATCGATATGAGAAAAGTCGGAACGTATATATCGGGTCTCCGCAAACAGAAGGATATGACACAGGTCGAACTGGCCGATATGCTGAATGTGAGCCATCAGGCAGTATCCAAATGGGAGAGGGGCGAATCGATGCCGGACATCGGCCTGTTGCCGAAGCTTAGCGAAATATTCGGCGTAAGCATAGATAATATCCTTAAGGGAGGCGATCCCGGCGAACAGAGGAAAAGTATCGGTACGGTTGCCGAACGGATCGCCGGGAACGACACGGACAGTGTCGCACAAATGATCAATGCAGGCGAAGCGGACGTACAGGATGTGGTCGACCTTGCGCCTGCGATAAAGCCAAGCATATTGGATGAAGTGGCAGAGAAACTGGATGGCATCGATATCGAAGAACTGATCGGTCTTGCGCCCTTTTTGAGCAAAGACGTCCTTGCCGGGCTTGTGGACCATGTCATGGAAGGCTCCGTCGATGCACAGCACCTCGTCGGCATCGCGCCGTTCCTTGGCCAGGATGATCTCGACAGGCTGGTCGACCGGATCCCTGAAGGAAATGTGGATAGCTGTCTGCTGCCCGCGCTGGCTCCCTTCCTTAGCGGGAAAACACTCGACAAGATCGTCGGCAAAGCGGCTGACGGAAGCATTGACGCCGGTATTTTGACATCACTCGCCCCGTTCCTAAGAGAAGGAGATTTTATCAATTTCATAGATAAGGCAACTCCCGATGATCTCAATGAGGACCTCATCACCAGCCTTGCGCCTTTCCTCGGCAGGAGAGCTTTCAGCAGATTGATCGACAAAATAGCAGAAGGAAGTATCAGTCCCGAGACAATAGTATCCCTGGCCCCGTTTCTTGGTGAAGATGAGATCCTGAAAGCCATCGGGAAAATACCGGCAGATGAGCTCAATGGAGGTGTACTGGCCAGTTTGGCACCGTTCCTTGGCAGTAATGCATTGGGCAGCCTGATCAGGAAATTTGCAGCCGGTGCCGGCCGCGACGGCCGGCCGGAAGATACTGAAGAAGATACCCGTGACAGCATTCATTAAGCAATCTCTTCGCTAATTGCCGCAGCGGTGTTATTCACGGCTTACTGAAATACAGGGGTTGTCATTTCGCCAACGGATATATTCAGGTGCGATCTCATCGATAAATCTTTCGACGAATTCCGGTGTGAATACGGATGACGCCTCTGTTTCAGTTTCCGTATACCACTCGTAAACATGGCTGATGAAATCTCTCAGATCATCGGCAGTAGCGCCGGGTATTTCGCCATATTCCGATTTGTCGCATTGATAGATCCTGTCCATGACATCCGCAGCCCAGTCAGTCTGGTGAAATGCAAAAATACTGGCAAGGCTCAGTTCATGGCGATATTGCGGGAACCACCCGTCACCGGCAGTCTTTATGAACTCATCCCTTGCAAGAGTGTCCCACCGCCAGTCCGTGTACAGGTGCAGCAATATCCCCTCCGCAAAATCGTCGTCCGGAGGTGTGCGTGCCGCCAGTTCGGCCAGAGCCTTGCTTCTGTCCGGCAGGTTGCGGAAGTGGGTGATATCTTTTTCTTTCCAGGCAGTTACTGCATCCGGCGCAAGATTCCCAATGTAAAACAATGTGCTGCTGTCCGGATTGATTTTATGCGCCATAAGCAGGTGTATCATCGACCCGGGCATAATGACCTCCAGTTTTCCGGGTACCAGGCACGACAGCTGGCTATCTGCCGGACAGGCGGGACGGTTCTCCGGTCACGCCTGGTGACGCTCAAGACCGCAAGACACGAGGACAGTTCCCCCAGGAATGGGGACATTCCTCAGCCGCTAAGGAATACCCCTTGTTGAGGAGTGTCCTCTTACCTTTTAACCGTCCCCCTGTCTTGCCTTAGTGTCAAGCCTTACCCTGTTTTTACTTTATCAGTTCTTTTCCGCCCATGTATATACGAAGCGGTTCCGGGATACGGATAGTACCGTCCGCATTCAGGTTGTTCTCGAGGAATGCTATGAGCATGCGCGGCGGAGCAACGACAGTATTGTTCAGAGTATGCGGATGGTAGTTGCCTTTTTCCCTGCTGCGCACACGGATGCCCAGGCGGCGGGCCTGCGCGTCTCCGAGGTTGGAGCAGCTTCCCACTTCAAAGTATTTCTGCTGGCGAGGCGACCATGCCTCGACATCCACGCTCTTGACCTTCAGGTCGGCCAGGTCTCCCGAGCAGCACTCTATGACCCTTACCGGGATGTCCAGCGTCCGGAAGAAGTCCACCGTGATATGGTAAAGTTTATCGAACCATTCCATGCTCTCTTCCGGCTTGCAGACAACGACCATTTCCTGCTTCTCGAACTGGTGGATGCGGTACACGCCGCGTTCCTCTATACCGTGGGCGCCCACCTCTTTGCGGAAGCAGGGGGAATAGCTGGTCAGCGCCTGCGGCAGTTGGTCCTCATCGAGGATCGTATCAATGAATTTGCCGATCATGGAGTGCTCACTTGTACCGATCAGATACAGGTCTTCGCCCTCGATCTTGTACATCATGTTCTCCATTTCAGTAAAGCTCATGACGCCGGTGACGACTTCGCTGCGGATCATGAATGGAGGGATGTAATAAGTGAATCCCCTGTCTATCATGAAGTCGCGGGCATAGGTCAGTATTGCCGAATGCAGCCTCGCTATATCCCCGCAGAGGTAATAAAAACCGTTGCCGCTGGTTTTTCTCGCGCTGTCCAGGTCGATACCGCGCAGCTTCTCCATGATATCAACATGATACGGTATCTCAAAATCAGGCACTTTTGGCTCTCCGTAGCGCTCTATCTCTACATTTTCGCTGTCGTCCCTGCCGATCGGCACGGAATCGTCGATTATGTTGGGAATCAGCAGCATCCTTTCCCTGATGTCCTTCTCAAGCTTTTCCTCCAGCCTTGCCAACTCCTCAAGCTCGTTGTTGATCTCGACGACCCTCGCCTTGTTCTTTTCCGCTTCCTCCTTCTGCCCTTTTGCCATAAGGGCGCCGATTCCCTTGCTGATGGAGTTGCGTTGGCTCCTGAGTTCGTCGCAGCGCGACTTTGTTTCCCTGAACTGCCTGTCCAGTTCCAGGACCTCGTCCACCAGTCCGACCTTCTCATGCTGGAATTTTTTCCTCATGTTTTCCTTTACCCGTTCAGGTTCCGTGCGTATCAGCCTGATATCGATCATATGCTTACCTCCTGTCTTATTTCGATCAATCGTCTCAGTTCCCTTTCTGCATTGCAAACCGGCACATTGGCGCGTCAGTGCACCGGCGCCGGTATAAAAAAACCTTCCTGCCCCATGTAAAACCATGGGACGGAAGGTATCCGCGTTGCCACCCAAATTGCCGGTCCACAGGACCGACCTCTCGCTGGTACTTTAAAGGGTACCGGCCCCCGGCTCATCACCGGCAGCTCCGGAAGCGGAAAGATCCTGCCTTCTGCCGGTTCGCACCAGCCACCGGCTCTCTTTAAGAAGAATCACGGGCCATTACTTCCTTCACGGCTGAAAACCATATAAAGCAAATCACGTTAGCACATGTGATCACATCGTGTTATATATTATACACCAAAAAAACATTATCTTTCAACAAGTGAACTTACAAGGATAGCGTCAACAATTTGTAGGAATAAATATCAAACTCCTACTCAATACATCAAGTTCCCGCGTTGAATACCTCTAATTACCAAATAAGCTCTGCTCGTCCTGCCTGCCATCTGCAGAACAGGTATATTGCCTATGTTTTCAAAGCTCTTCATAACTCGTCTGCGAATGCTATTTACTGTTTTCTTGGGTATTCTTGGTTC
>JAKOPX010000542.1 GCA_029778665.1 Bacillota bacterium
AGTCACATCAGCTGAAGGTTCGTGGGCATGTTGTATATGACCAGTGCCAGGCCGATCATGTATATCAGGACCGTGACTGCATAGACCAGTTTCTTTTTGAGTTTGCTCACGGCAGTGAATCCAATGGCCATGACCGCATATCTCCATATGGCGAAAACATCGATGCCTGCGAGCAGCCCGTAAATATGCGGATCCATCCCTTCAGGCGACGCCAGGGAAGCCAGGCTTGTGAGGGGAGCTGCCGTGTGCAGGCTTCCCGTATAGAATGAAACAGCTGTCAGCAACAGATTGTAGAGGACAGATATGATACCCGCATGTGCCACGACAGACAGGTATGCTTTGAACTTGCCTTCTCCCCCCATGATCTTCAGTATGACGTAAAACAGCAAGGCCATTAAGGCAAGATTGAACGCCGCCCCGAACGGCATCCCCACTATACCGGTCACAACGGCGCGGGGCAGCCCGGCTTCTATCATCTCCGGCGTCATCGTGATGCCGAAGGATTCCATGTATTCGGAGTTGGCAACCATCGACTTCCTCAGCATTTCTTCGTACAAAGGCTTCCTGACGGCATAAGGGATCACGGCAGCCACCGGTCCGATGATCATCCAGAACAGCACCCTCGGCTTTTCAGCCAGTTCTTCCATAAGCTTTCGCGGTGAAAAGAACAGCCACATAAGCCTTTTGAAAAATCCCGGCCTTTCGCCGGCCATTTCCCGTTCCATGTCCTGTATACGGATACCAGACATGCTATCAGCCTCTTTCTTCATTCCGGTTTATATCCGGTTATATCTATATATCCATAACCGGGTCCCGGCCGTACGAACCGCACCCGGCACAGGTTTACACGTCATCTCAGCCTGCAGCCTGCGGCTTCAGGTTCCTGATCACTTCCCTTGCGTCTATCGGGTCGTCCACCTTTTCATCACTTATAATCCTCCCGTCCCTGAACCTGACAATGCGCCCTGTATGCCTTGCTATGTCAGGCTCATGCGTTACCAGGACTATGGTGACGCCCTCCCTGTTGAGTTCCTGGAACAGCGCCATTATGTCTTCGCCCGATGCAGTGTCCAGGTTTCCGGTGGGCTCGTCGGCAAGCAGGATGGCAGGATCGTTCACGAGAGCCCTCGCTATCGCGACTCTCTGCTTCTGTCCGCCGGAAAGTTCATTGGGTTTGTGGTCCATCCTGTCCAGCAGCCCGACCTTCCTGAGCGCTTCGACAGCCTTTTCCATGCGCTCTTTTTTGCCCGCGCCTGCATATATCATGGGCAGTTCCACGTTCTGGAGGGCGTTCATTTTGGGGAGCAGGTTGAATGACTGGAACACGAACCCTATTTTCTTATTCCTTATCCTGGCCAGTTCAGTATCATCAAGCTGCGATATGCTGACGCCGTCCAGTTCATAATAGCCGCTCGTGGCCCTGTCAAGGCACCCTATTATGTTCATGAGGGTCGATTTTCCCGAGCCCGACGGACCCATGACAGCGACGAACTCGCCCTTGCTGATGCAGAGGTCGACGTCCTTGAGTGCTTCCACCTGCACCTTGCCCGTATCATATATCTTTCCTATGCCTTCCATCCTTATGATC
>JAKOPX010000543.1 GCA_029778665.1 Bacillota bacterium
ATGGCGAGGTCCAGAAGACAAAGAAGCTGAAGAAAGGCGGAACAAAAACTATAAGTTACCACCTGACTATTGAGCCGCGTCCGTTCGAGGAACCGATAATCGAGGCTGCAAAGCCGAAGATTAAGCAAATCTACAGCGAGCCATATCTCAAATAAAACCAGGGAAGGAGGGAAGCCATGCCGTTAATTAAAGACACAGTCAACAAAGTGTTTGATGAAGCCAGCGTGCATAAAGGAGATTTAATCAGAGCGAAGCATGAAACATGGGATGAGCCCAGGAACGGGATAGTAACAGCGGTGAGCGATGACAAGCTGACCGTTTTATTTTTGCCAGGCTTGGGGAATGTCACGAACTACTTCACGATACTTGCCTCAGAGGTAGCTGCCGGAAAATGGACGGTTCGATGGACGACGGACATGGAGACCATCAAGACCGAAGGCACGGCAGGCGATGAACAATGACATTGGAAGACTTGATTTATAACCGACTTATAGCCAGCAAGAACCTAACGGACAAGCTGGCCAAGTTCGACAATCTGCCGGCGATTTTCTATCAGGCAGCTCCCGGGGACCAGAACGAAGGCTGGAAAGGCAAAAAGCAGTATCCGAGGATTGATTTTGTGGTAGATATGCAGGCCAATCCGGAAAGGCAGAGCTCCGGATTAATGACGCTCAATATATGGTGCATTGAATCAGGAATCCCTCCGGAAGAAATAGAACCGGAAGTGCGCGCTGCTTTATGCGATGTGTTCATGCAGCCGGCCGAACAGCCTCCGTATTGCCTGGCCTGGGTAAGATCAGACAGCTTCGAAGTAAGCGCAAACACAATAAAAGGATCCCATGTAAACGGCATAACAGTTCTTTTTGACGTGCTGGCTTTTCCCTGCCAAGAGACAACAGACCCGGATCCCATCATGGCCATGAGCGAGTTCATCAAGGAATGGGAGCCGGCCGCTGTATTGATAGGGAGAGACAAGATCCCGGACTATTTCACAGCAGGCAATGACAAGCCTGCTTTTTATTTCAGGCTTGCGACTTTAGAGCTGGCCCAGGAAACAAATACAGTGGCCTGGATGCACGGGACCATAGCTGGACATGTATTCGCTCCATCCGCAGAAGCAAGGCTGCAATGGCTAAAATACCTCGTAGACACGCTGGCAACCCAGGGAGAGGTTACGATGCTGGACACTTCTCCCATGTTTATACGGAGCATAAGAGCCGACAGTGCTGCGAATTACCTTATGACAGGCCAACTCCGAATAAATGTTCGATTTGGCATACTCCGCAGACCGAAATACTCGCATGTGCTGGCAAAGACGAATATCCCGCGTGAGAAACTGGAGGAAAAGGTAAATGTCAACGTAGCGCCGCAGCCAACTGCAGGATATACGGTCGAATATAAGCTCGCAGGAACAGATTATGAGAAATAGGAGGTTATTCTATGGCTGGCAAAACCGAAAACATCAAGAAGACCAACTCCGCGGAACCGATGACAATCCTGGAACCCGAATACACAGCCGAAGAGCTCGCTGCAGCATCAGAAAAGGTATTCGGTAAAAAGGTCTTACCCGAATGCGTAATAGCTGCCTTCCGCGTGGCGGGCATCACAAAGGCCACAAAAACACAGGCAGCAAAAATAGTAAAAGATTTCATGACGAAGGAGGTCAAGTAACATGGCAGGAGTTTTCACAATAGGTGAAAAGAAAGTCCGCCCTGGCGTCTATACCAGATATGAGAACGCCGGCGGCGTATCGCTGGCCGGAGCCGTAAACGGTATAGGCGCAGTAGTTATCAGGGCAAACTGGGGACCGCTTAACAAGCTTGTAGAACTTGACAGCCCCAGCGCGGCAGCTTCTACCTTCGGAACAGCGCTCACCGTGGACGCAATCACAGAGATGTTTAATGGAGGCTGCAGCAAGGTAAAAGCGGTAAGAGCAGGCGCCGGAGGCACAGCCGCAACAATCACATTAAAGGATGACGCTTCAGCTGACGTAGTAAAGATCACCGCAAAGTACGTCGGTGACCGTCCATTTAATGTGACGATTAGAGACAGCCTGATAAATGACGATAAGCGGGAATGCATTATCTATTCAGGAATTACCGAATTTGAAAAAGTGGAATTCGCAAAAGGGGCAGACGGAGAAGGGGAACCTGCTGCTCTCGTCGCAGCATTTGCCAATAGCAAGAACTTCACAGCAGAAAAGGTAGCTGACGGGAGCAAGGTTCTGGCCGCTGTGGCACAGGCAGCAATGACAGCAGGAACCAATCCGACTGTAACTACAGCAGAGTACAGCGCAGCGCTTAATGTTTTGGAAGCAGGCAAATGGAATGTTCTGTGCGTAGACACCGAAGATACAGCAGTTCATGCACTGGTTCAGTCTTTCATTCAGAGGATCTACCTGGCCGGCGCCACACCGATGGCCTGCATAGCGGAGACAAAGGATGTGGAGCTCGACACCAGGATGAACCATGCTGCAGCTTTCAACGATGAGAAAATGGTCTACGTCTTGAACCCGGCATATGACGCCAGCGGCAATCTTTATGACGGATACAAGCTGGCAGCCAGGATTGGTGGCATGATAGCAGCTGCACCTTCCAACACCAGCCTGACCCATACCGTGATAAACGGATTTGTTTCTCTTGCAGAGCCGCTGACAAATAGCCAGATTGAAAAGGCACTGCAAAAAGGCTGCCTCGTTCTCGCAGTAAACGCAAGCGACCAGATCTGGATAGAGAGCGCCATCAACACCCTGGTAACACCAAGCGGCAACCAGGATGAAGGCTGGAAGAAAATCCGCAGGACCAAGACCAGGTTTGAGCTCATCGAAAGGATCGTAGCAACCACCGATCCATTGATCGGCAAGATAAACAACGACAGCGATGGAAGAGCAACATTCATAGCTGCGGCCCAGGGAGTAGTTAACGCCATGATCGGCGAGAAGAAACTCCTGGACGGTACCGTTTACGAGGATCCGCTCAATCCACCTGCAGGAGACAGCGCATGGTTTGTAATTGCTGTTGACGACAT
>JAKOPX010000093.1 GCA_029778665.1 Bacillota bacterium
AACTCAAAGCTCCCGCAGGAAGAACATCTGTACGCAACGGTGATACTCGTATCTATCAGCATTTTACCCACCTCTCATTGTTTATATTCGCCGCATGCTTAAAAAATCCTGCTTTGCCCATAATTGCATATATTTGCGTCCAATATTAGTATATAAGCCTGATCGTATATTATTCTTATACTCAGTTAACATCATGTGCTATAATTTTATTTATAAAATATTAGAAATTGTCGGATCGTACGACGCTGAACCACGTTAAAAACGATATTCTTACATAATATTTATACATAAAAAGGAAGCAGCGTAATGAAGCACATTTTTATCGTAAACCCGGCCGCGGGCAAGGGAAGGCCATTGAAGCTTATTCCCGATATCCGCAGGTATTGTGAGGAGCAAAACTGTCCATATGAAATCATCGTTACGGAGTATCCCGGCCATGCTACTGAAATAGCTGCGGCAAAAAGCGCTGAAGATAGGTGCAGGATTTACTCAGTCGGCGGAGACGGCACGCTTAACGAAGTGCTCAACGGAATGGCCGGCAGCGGAAGCAGCCTGGCCGTCATCCCGAGCGGTTCAGGGAATGACTTCATCAAAAGCCTGATCGGCAGGGATGTCCCCGGAGACATCATCCCGGCGACGATCAGGGGAACCGAGCGGCTTATCGATTATGGAAGCGTCAACGATAAGTATTTCATAAATATCGCATCAGTCGGTTTTGATGCGAAAGTAGCCTACCAGACGGAACTCTTCAAGAAAATGCCCCTGGTATCGGGCAAAGCGGCATATATACTCGGCATCCTCAATACCATAATCATCAGGAGCAACGAGCATATAGAACTAAAGCTTGATGACAGGGTGATATCCGGGGAAACCCTCCTTGTTGCGGCGGGCATTGGCAAATACTATGGCGGCGGTATCAAGGCGCTGCCCGACGCCGTGATCGACGATGGCCTGTTCGACGTCTGCCATGTGGAGGGTGTGCCAAGGCTTAAAATACTGCGACTGTTCCCGCAGTATATAAAAGGTCTTCACGGAAGCATAGAAGGCGTCCATTTCTACAGGAGCAGAAGAGTTGAAATAACAGCAAAAAAGCCGATCCCGCTGAACCGGGACGGCGAGATAGTGCTGGCAAGCAAGGCAGTCTTCGAGATATTCCCTAAGAGCCTGCCCTTCGTGGTGCCGGATTTCGGCTGATACGGCCCGTATTTGACGCTGTTATGCAGGACCCGGGCTGCCGCGGCGCCGGCCCCGGGGACGGATACATTCCAGGACCGGACATGGCATCGACTCGCGGAAGATGCCGTCCGTACAGAACTGTACCCGGCCCGGGCCGGACAGGGGGATAGCAGCTATACAGCCTCCAGCAGCTGGTACTGCGCCGTATAGAGTTTGTAATATGCGCCTTTCCTTGCCATCAGTTCCTCGTGGGAACCCTGCTCGATTATTTTCCCGTTGTCTATATACATGATCCTGTCCGCATTCTTGATAGTGGAAAGCCTGTGGGCAATTATGAATGACGTCCTCCCTTTGAGCAGCTTCTGGAGTCCGGCCTGCAGAGCCAGTTCCGTCTTGGTGTCTATGCTGGAAGTAGCTTCGTCGAGGATCAGTATCCTCGGGTCGGCGAGCAGCGCCCTGGCAAACGAGATCAGCTGCCTTTGCCCAACGGACAGCCTGGATCCTCTTTCATTGACTTCCGTATTATAGCCGTCGGGCAGTGCCATTATGAAGTCGTGGGCCATTACCGCTTTTGCCGCAGCGATGGCTTCTTCGTCCGTCGCATCGAGCCTGCTGTACTTGATGTTATCCATTATGGTGCCGGAGAATATGAAGGTATCCTGCAGCATCACCCCCATCTGCTTTCTCAGTGACTCCAGCGTGACACTTTTTACGTCCATGCCGTCGATCAGGACGCTTCCTTCCTGTACGTCATAGAACCGGCTTACCAGGCTGACGATCGTCGATTTCCCCGCTCCCGTGGGCCCTACCAGCGCTATGGTCTCACCGGGCTGGACTTTGAAGCTCACATGGTCGAGGACGATTTCGTCCTCTTCATAGCAGAACACCACATCCCTGAATTCCACCGCTCCCTTTACCTGAGGCATCTCAACGGCTCCCGGCAGGTTCGCCACCGTCGGTTTTTCATCGATGGTCTCGAATATCCGTTCAAGGTACGCCACCGCATTGATGATGGAATTGTAGAAGTTGCCCAGGTTGCTGATGGGTTCCCAGAAACGCCACACGTAGCTTGTGAACGCGATTATTATGCCTGTCGTGATGCCCGCGGTCCCGAGCCAGCGTGTTCCAGCGAAGAATATTGCACAGGCGCTGGCGACGGATATAACGTCTATCGTCGGCCACATCAGGAACTGCACCTTAATGGCGTCTATCCATGACTTCCTGTATTCGTCGTTTTGCCCGAGGAATATATCCATGTTTTCTTCCTCCCTGGCAAAGGACTGTGTCACCTTGATGCCGCAAATGCTCTCATGTATGTAGGCGTTCATGTTCGAAAGCTTCCTGCTGACTTTCTGCCATGCCTTGCGCTGGGCATTCTTTATCAGCAGCGTGACCGTGACAAGGACGGGAAGCCCGGTAAAGCAGACAAGCGCCAGCCTGACATTCAGTATGAGCAGCCAGCATATTATCGCAGCCAGGGTAAAGATGTCCGTAATAAGGTTGATGATTCCGTTAGAAAGCAGGTCACTGAGGGAATTGACGTAGTTCACGACCCTGACGAGTATCTTTCCGTGCGGCCTGCTGTCGTAGTAGGCAAAGGGCAGCTTCTGGATATGCCTGAAGATATCGTCCCTGATATTGTATATGACGCTCTGCCCGATCTGCGACATCGTCCTTATCCTGTACTTCATGCATATCGTATTGAAAACCAGTGTTACGGCAAATACCGCGGCGAGGAAGACAAGCCCTTTTATATCGCCTGACGGTATCTTTTCGTCGATGGCGACCTTGACCAGGTACGGCCCAAGCAGCGCAAGCAGGCTTGAGGCTATCATGAGCAGTACGGTGAACGCTACCTTGCCTTTATAGGGCTTCAGGTATCCAAGCAGCCTTCTGAGCTGTTTTGCGTCAAACTTCGCTTCAAGTTCCTCATCTATGTCGAATTTGTTCCTTGCCATTTATCCATTCACCACCTTGTCAAAATCGCCGTACTGGTTTACGAAAATATCGTGATATCGTCCTTTCATCGCCAACAGTTCGCTGTGCGTGCCCCTCTCCACTATCCTTCCTCCTTCGAGCACCAGGATGAGGTCGGCGTGCTTCACCGACGAGATCCTGTGAGCAATGATGAATGTGGTCTTGTTTTTGCAGTAATCCCTCAGGTTCTGCTGTATCCTGTGCTCCGTCTCGATGTCGACGCTTGAGGTGGTGTCGTCGAGTATTATTATCGG
The DNA here is from genome assembly GCA_029778665.1 of Bacillota bacterium. Taxonomy (GTDB): domain Bacteria; phylum Bacillota; class Clostridia; order Acetivibrionales; family DTU013; genus DTU013. The sequence goes on from JAKOPX010000093.1 coordinate 3,408, forward strand.
CGCTTCCTTCACGATCGCACGCGCCAGCGCTATCCTCTGCTTCTGGCCTCCCGACAGGCCGACGCCTCTTTCACCGATGATGGTGTCATAGCCTTCAGGGAATTCCATTATGAAATCATGGGCGCAGGCCAGTTTTGCAGCCCACTGGACTTTTTCCACGGATACGTCGGGCGCGCCGTAAGCAATATTTCCTTCAATGGTTTCAGAAAAAAGGAATACGTCCTGCATCGCAACGGCGATGTTGTCCCTGAGGGTCCTGACATCATAATCCCTTACATCGATGCCGTCGACCAGCACTGAGCCGCGGGTGCAGTCATAAAATCTCGATATGAGGCTCACGAGCGTTGACTTGCCGGACCCTGTGGGACCAACCACAGCAATCGTCTGGCCGGGGTAAGCGCAGAAGCTTATATCTTCCAGGACAGGATCCTGTCCGTATTTGAAGCAAACATTCCGGAATTCCACCCGTCCTTCAGGCTTTTTGATGACGGCGCCTTCCCTGCTTTTGATTTTGGGCTCCCTGTCGAGGAGCATCATGATTTTTTCTGCAGAAGTGGCAAATCTCTGCGTATCGTTGATCAGCCAGCCTATCATCCTCATGGGGCCGTTCAGCGCCCAGAGTAAACTGTTGAAAGTGACGAGGTCTCCAAGCGTGATATTCCCGCTGATCACCATGATGCCGCCAACCAGGATGATCTGCACCGAAAGGAGGCCTGCCACCGCATCCATCACGGGGAGGTATTTCTCCCATATCCTTGAGGCCTCAATGTTGCGATCCCTGAAACCGGCGTTTTCCCGTGAAAATTTGTAGATCTCGTATTCTTCCTGTGCAAATGCCTTTACGACCCTGTTGCCGCTTATGTTTTCCTGGACCACTGAATTCAGCCTGGAAAACTGTTCCCTGATGGCCGAAAAGGCGGGTTTTACACTGCCGGCAAGCCTTACCGCCAGGATGCCGGTGACAGGAGTAATGGCAAGCAGCACAAGCGTGAAGGTCACGCTTTTTATAAACATTACCGTCAGTGCCAGGATCAGCGTAACGGTGTGCATGAAAATCGAATAGATGACATAGGCGGTGAAATGCCTGACCGCGTCGAGGTCGCCTGTTATCCTGGCCATTATGTCACCTGTCTTGGTGCGGTCGAAAAAGTCGAAATCCAGTTCCTGCACTTTTCTGAAAACATCTCTCCTGGCGTTGTAAACGACGTTCTGAGAAACATGCTCGAACATATAGAGATATGTATACCTGAGTACTGCCCTGACCACCGTGTTTCCGACCATCAGCAGCACGAATGGGAGCAATTTTTCGATCATGCCGCCTTCAATGACTTCGTCAACGATTTTTCCCTGTACGATCGGGTTGATCAGGTTCAGCAAGTTCACAACAAATACGAGTCCGAGCGCCGTGAAGAAAATTGCCCTGTATTTCCTCATCAGGCCCCAGACCCATTTGAATTCCTTCATGCGTATCAACTGCCCTTTCCCTTTTGCTGTAAATGTTCCTTCATTGATTACTTCTCATTGACTACTTTTCTGCGGTTTATATTTCCGACAATATTATCAGCGATTTGCTTCGACAATGAAA
>JAKOPX010000544.1 GCA_029778665.1 Bacillota bacterium
ACTGATTGATGCGCTTGATTATAGAAAAACGGTCAAGACAGCAATCCTGGAAAGGGTGGAGCAGATAGAGACCGGCGGAGAGGAAGAGCAGGGCGACACCAAGGAGGATAAGGGTCAGGGTGATGCATGATGGCGGAGAGAAGCTATACCTATGACCCAACAAAGATTAAGGAAAAAGGCAAAGACAGGATGCGCTTTGAGATTGGCGACACCATGATAGAGGGCGGAGCTGAAACGGCAGCGCTCTCCGACGAGGAAATCAATGCCGTTTTGGAAATGTACCCGAACAAATGGAAAAAAGCCAAGCTGGCGCTCGTTGAAAGCATATGCCGGAGGTTTTCGTATGAGGTAGACACCGACGTCGGGCCTCTTTCCCTGGGCCTACAGGCCCGCGTAGAAGTATGGCGAGAGATGTACAAGGAGCTCAAGGCCGAATTAAACTATTCCGTGCCAAGTGCAAATCCGGCCGCGATAGGCGGCGACGCTTACTTTTACAAAGGAATGATGGATAACCCGGCAGCAGGACGAAAGGAGGGCACGGGGACATGTATCTCAGGCCAGGGAACCTTTACAAAGACTTCACCGTAGAGAAAAAGGACAGGACCGTGAGCTCACGCGGAAGAGCAAAGAGCGGATACAGCGACGATGGAGTGACAATAAGAGGAATCCTGGCCGAGGCTAAACCCCAGGAAAAGGAGCGATGGCGGCAGCTCCAGCATCCCATAAGTCACACGATAGTCCAAAGAGGAAAGCCCAAGGCGGTTCCGGAAGACCGCCTGATTTTTGGAGACAGAATATTCTTCGTCCAGGGAGTAGATGAACCGGGCGCCTTGGGACTTTGGACCATTTACTATGTGGAGGAACGCTTCGATGGCCATGAATATCAAGATTAAGCCCGAGATAGACAAGATCGTGGACCAGATAAACTACGAAGCGAAATCCAGAGCTTTCAGGGCCGCCAATGAGCTCCGAAATGCAGCGCTCAATGTCCTGCGTGGCAAAAGGTCCGGCCGCGTTTACAAAAAGCCTTTTTCAAGCAGCAAATACACAGCGTCGGCGCCAGGGGAACCACCTGCAGTAAGGACCGGAAACCTGCGCATGAGCTGGAAACCAAGGACAGGATCAGAAATAGCGGGCAGCAACCTGACGGTAAGGCCTGCAATTGTCACGGACGTAAAATATGCACCGATCCTCGAAGAGGGATACGACGGTGAGGTCCAAAAGACCATGAAGCTGAAAAAAGGCGGTACCAAAACGATAAACTACCACCTGACTATCGAACCGCGTCCATTCGAGGAACCGATAATCGAGGCTGCAAAGCCGAAGATTAAGCAAATCTACAGCGAGCCATATCTCAAATAAATTCAGGGAAGGAGGGAAGCCATGCCGTTAATTAAAGACACAATCAATATAGTATTTGATAAAGCCAGCGTGCACAAAGGAGACCTAATCAGAGCAAAGCATGAAACATGGGAAGAACCC
>JAKOPX010000545.1 GCA_029778665.1 Bacillota bacterium
ACGCCGGGAAATGCCTCCAGCACATCGGCAGGCGTGACCCAATCCTTCGGATCTTCCGAGTGATCGTTATCACAGTCAACGGGCAGGCAGTCGGCGGAGATGAAGTTTTCACCGTTGCGGTAGTGGTTCTTGTATTCGGCGCAAACATAGTCATGGCAGACAGCCTCTCTCAGGTTGTCCGTATTCATGACGACGGTCTTGTGCGGGTAGGAGCAGTTGCCGGGATTTCCGGTAAAATCAGCACTATAAAGTGTGAACATCAGTCATACACCTCCCCGGATTCGTCTTCGAGCACCTTTGTGATAAATTTCAGCGCCCGGATCATGGTTTCCAGCTCGCAGTCACCGCCGAGGGTGACTTCAAAACCATTACAGCCGTATTTGTCCATGAAAGGCGTGACATGAATATCTGTGCAGGCCTCATCGGAGATGCGGAAATAGGTGCGGCTGCCATGACCGGTATCGCCGCCCTGATAGCCGTTTGTCCCAGCTTCAACTTCGAGAATATTGGCGCTTACAACGTCACGGGTATAGGTCGTAATTTCTGTGCCGCCCTGCAGCTTTCTGCGATTTTCTTTAACTTCATACATAGCGTTAAACCTCCTGACATTCTTCTGTGAAATAGCGCAGGCAGTGGTTCTTCCACTTGGCGCGTTTGATTTCTGATTCCATTCCGGACGAGATGCGACTTCCGAATACCCAGACCTCCGAGCATTTGCTCATGAGGGCATTCCCGAAAAACAGTCCCAGTTCCCGTTCGTCCGAGCGGTTGTCATCCAGAAATTGCGGAAACAACAGATGTGGGGCGATGGGGATATATCCTTGCTCCACGACAAAGCGGCAATAGCGTCTTGCGGCGACTACATTTCCTTCCACATCACCGGAATAGGGTGAGCAGATGTAGACGATAGGCCGGAATGCACGCAGGGACTGCTTCTCATTTGCTGTTATTCTTGAGAGCGCCTCACCGGCAGTCGGGTCAGAATAGCCTTCGCTGTTGCGATAATTGTTACTCAAACGAGAATTCTCCTTTCCGGGCAGACTTAAGGCGTCCACCTCTA
>JAKOPX010000546.1 GCA_029778665.1 Bacillota bacterium
CCACGAACATGAGTTCAGGGCGAAGGCCGGTTGCCGCGGCCTGGTAAAACTCGGACTGGCGGACCGACTGCTTGTCAGCAAAAACTTCGTGCTCAATCGGCTCCTTAATAATGTCGCCCAGGCCATTTTCGCTGGTGGTGGAACTGATTAACTTAATAACGTCCCTAAAAAGCATTTATTCCACCACCTTTGTGTATTCCTGGGACAGCGCCAGGTGGCCCTTAATCATGGCATAGGACTGTTGGAGCTTTTCGGCATCCGGGTTGTTCCAACCGAAATGGGCCTTGACATAGACTGTGATGGCCCGCTTTATCAGCGGGTCAGTGTCGTCATCGACCTTGCTTTCGAGTATGCCGGACAACCTGAGGTCGGCCCTTGCAGCGGAGATAAGGTCGTCTATTTCGCTATCATAAGCTGTATTGCTTATACGTAGGGCTATTTTGATGTCATCAAGTATCGGCATCATTTATCACCGCTTTTCCTCGTTTTCTTGCAGCCAGTTTCCTTTTTCGCTGTTTCTTCCGGTGTCTTTTTAGCCGCCTCAATCACCTGCACATAAGGCAAATATCCCTTGACAGACTGTTCCGGCACCTCGATTATTTCGCCCGGCATGATATAGCCTTTCTTAAGGGGACACCAAGCTCTTTTAAGCACCTTGCATTTCATACTATCACCTCCCTAATAAGGGAGAGAGGGCGCGAGGCCCTCTCATTATACGGCAATCTTGGTTATTGCTTTCGGCTGGGCGATGTTGCAGTCGAATATCGCAGTGCCCCTGAAGTCAATGGCATTATTTAGGAAGCCGGATTCTGCGCTGCTCTCCACCCTGATGTCCTGGCTCAGGTTGCCGACAACCTTGGTGTAGTCGCCGAAATATACAACGCCAGCAGGTACATTGTCGTCAATGAGCACGGGGTAACCCATAATTCTCCATGCGCCACCATCAGCCAGGCTCTGAATTGCAATCAGGTTGTTATTAGCATCGGTAATCCTCATGATTTGCTGGTAGAAGGTAGCCTTGTTCATGAGCCATTTTGCGTTTGCGTCAAACGCACTGGGCAGCAGCCCTATACAGTTGCAAATATCGTCATAGCTAATATCGCTTGCATACTTAACATAGTTTCCATTAGTATTAGTCTGATCAAAAGGTATCCATACCTGAGCCTGAGAAATGTTGCCGGACACGGTCGGGTTGCCGGACACGGTCGGGCCGTTGATGATTGCGTTGTCGATGGCGACAGCGAGGTCCTCGCCCAACGTCTTGGCAAGCCAATCCTCAAAGGCATCTATCGCCATTGCCCTGATGGTCGCAGAAATGCGGATCACCTTGATAAACTCATGCCCTGTCAGGGTTACAGATACAAGAGTATCGGCAGCAGGGTTTACAGCGGCAAGCTCCTGATGATGCTGTGCGGGTTTGCGTTCGCCCTGAACGGCCAAAGTCAGGTTTCCAGGCACACGGAGCAGGGTGATGTTGCTCAGCATGGGCGCAATCTTCGTCATCTGGTCAAATATCTTGTTGTAGGTCTGGGTAGGCACGACTGCGCCAGCGGTAGGTGCGCCAGCGGTAGGCGGGACAAGGGTATATTCCCTTTCCTCTGCCTCGGTCAGAGACCTGCCGAGAAGTTTCTTGAGGAATGCGCTCCTGTATTCTGGAGTGCTGATGATTTCCTCGATGGAGCGCTGCTCAGGGGCGTTGTTGTTTGTGAAGTTTCCTATGTTGCGGGTCTGAACAGTTCCTGCCTGTATACCTTCGGCAATAATCTTTCTTCTCTCCAACTCCTTCTTCTCGCTTTCAAGGTCGCGAAGTTCTGTCTCCAGCTTGTCCAGTTCATCCTTCTCGATCTTCTTGTCGCTTTCCAGGATGGACCTGATTTCCAGCTTCCTTTCTTCGATTTCCTTCAACCTCTTTTCAAACATATTGAAACATACCTCC
>JAKOPX010000094.1 GCA_029778665.1 Bacillota bacterium
CTTCCCTGATCAATATCCTTGTAACAGCGTAATACAGTATAAAACCTGCGATCAATGCTATTGCCGCAAGCTGCATTGTTTTCGCTAACAGTTGGTATCTCTTGCCGGATTTCAGAATATCACCCCTGAAAAACGATCATTATATCTGAACATTAGGGATTCCCGTCCAACCAGGTCAAAAACAACATAGAAGCAATTTGCTCCGGCATGTGAACAAATTGCTCCTATGCAAAACGCCTTGTTGCTGTCCACAACCGGCTTAACCCTTGAGATCTTTCATACATGCGGAGCATATATTCTTGCCCCTGTAATTGATCACGTCCCTGGCATCACCGCAGAATATGCATGCCGGCTCGTACTTCTTGAGTATTATATTCTGTCCATCTATGAAAATCTCAAGTGCATCTTTCTCGGCTATATCTAAAGTCCTCCTCAGCTCTATGGGCAAAACCACCCTGCCCAACTCGTCAACCTTCCTTACTATACCTGTGGACTTCATAATGTCACCCCCTTTCAGTGCTGCAGATCAGCAGCGATTCAAAACGTTCATGCACGGTGCCCCGAAGTGCTGAGGACTTTCCGTATGATTTCAGGCAGTTCTGCTATCCTGTCCTTCGGGAGATAGGAGTCGCAGCCATTCCGGAATGCTTCTTCAAGATCCTTCTGACTGACGTCTTCAGAAAAGATGATGAACGGTATATCGCTGCACACGTTATTTTTTATCTCCAGCGCGCTCAATGCACTGAAATCGGGCATGACATTGTCGCTGAGGATTATGTCATACCGGTCTTCCTTCAATGCCTCAAGCAGTGCAGATTTTGAAGACACTATCTTGCTTTTCAGTTTCAGTCCGCTTCTTTTCAGTATTCTCACGGTCAGATCCGCAAAATACTGAGAATCTTCGACCACGATCACTGACAACACAGCTGCATCTTCCATAAGCATCCACCATTCATTCATGATTAAGCTGACTGACGCCAATAAAAAACAGGATACCATTATCCTCCCTCAGTAATGATATCCTGTTAACCATTGTTGTTAAATGAATTATTTCTTGTATTTACCTAGAAATTTGTCAGATTATAGCTCAGCCGCGGAATTTCTATACTCGCTGGGAGTTACGCCCATATGCTTTTTGAACAGCCTGCTGAAATATTCAGTATCCCTGTATCCAAGCTGGAGTGCGATCTCGTATGTTTTCCTGCTGCTCTGGCACAGCAGCCGTGCCGCCCTGGCCATTTTCACCCTCGTTATGTAATCAATCATGAGTTCGCCTGTTTTTTGCCTGAACACCTCGCTGATATATTTGCGGTTCATGAAAAGGACCTTTGAGATTCCTTCTATGGAAAGCTCACTGTCGACATTCTCCAGCACATAGCGGCATATCCTGTTTTCAAGCTGGTCTTCGGAGTTCCCGTACTCAAAGCTCCTTATGGACTCATGCAATTCGTTTACGGCATCCCCGAACATCTCCCGCGCTGTCCGGTTTCCGTCCGCCGTTATGAAATCAAGGTTTTTATATTTATTGCTGTCGATAAAGTTGACAAACCAGCAATAATGCAGCTTTAACTGCGAAATCAGCTCCGACATTGCTTTTTTGAACGCAGAACCTTTTTTGATGGGATCGTTTCCGTAAAGCGCCTCGACAGCATTGCAAAGCCTGTCGATATCGCCGGATATGTCCTGCTGTTTCGTTTTCATTGCATCGATCAGTTGCTCGAGTTCCGCTGACGGGAAGGTGTCCCCGATCTTTTCCTCGAGTTTTTCGGAGAGGCTTCTGACAAGCATTTCCTCCTGTTCCTTCCTGTTCAGGTACTGCTCGACTCTTTGCAGGAGCCCGAGCATACTGTTGTATTCAGGAGGCTTGCTGAGATAGTCGAAAGCCCCGTACTGGATGCCCATCCTGGCATACTCGAAATCCTCGTAGTCGCTCAGAAGCACGACACAGGGACAAAGGCCGTTCTCAGCCGTTTCTTTCATCAACTCTATCCCGTCTATCTTGGGCATCTTGATGTCTGTGATAAGAAGGTCGAACTTCTCCTGCCTCAGCAGGTTCAGGGCTTCCTGCCCGTTCTGGGCTTCGGCCGCTATGCAGAAATTCGTTTCACCGTTCCAGAGATTGAGCCGTCTTACCTGTCGACGGCTGATTTCCATATCATCGACAAGCAACACCTTATACAATCGATCCACCCCATCGACACGGCTGCGCCTGCAGCGCTAACAGCCTTTTTTCTTTTGTTTGAGACTGCTGCTTCGCACTGCCAGATAATCAGACAACTTTTTCGGTTTTCTGCCAATCCCACTATTATTCTACCATATATACTGCTAAATTTATATTAAAAATACAAGAACAGATACTTTTAATTTATACAGCAAAAGCCGTCCGGCAAACTGCCTCCCTAGCAGTCTGCCTTCCGGCTTCCGCATGCAGTATAGCTTTGGCTGCCTGTAAACTCTCTATTTGCCAAGCGCTTTATCGACTTTCTCAAGCCAGTCCATTATCGCTATCGCCTGCGGGCATTTCTCTTCGCATGCTCCGCATCTGACACAGTTGTCCGCATGGTTCTCCCTGCTGAAGAAATTATTGTACGTTAAGCGCGCCCCTTCCATGTCGTCGTGCATCACGCCGTCATTGTATATCGAGAAATTCCTCGGGATAGCCACGCTGTTGGGGCATGGCACACAGTATTCGCAACCCGTGCAGGGTATTGCCGTCCTCTCCCTGTACTTTTTGCGGACCTTCTCTATAACATCCAGTTCATTCCTGCCAAATTTGCCGATTTCGGACTTGTCTGCGAGGGCTATGTTCTCTTCCACCTGTCTCATGGTACTCATACCGCTGAGAACCACGGACACCTCGGGCTGACTCCAAAGCCAGTCCAGCGCCCAGCCTGCCGGGGACCTGACCGGATCCGCCTCTTCCATTATCGCCCTGACGTCTTTGGGCGGGTTCGCCAGCCTGCCGCCAAGCAGGGGTTCCATTATAACTACCGCAAGCCCTTTTGAAGCTGCGTATTTCAGTCCCTTCATCCCCGCCTGGTTTTCAATGTCCATGTAATTGTACTGGATCTGGCAGAAATCCCACTTGTCAAAACCATCAGCTATTTTCACGAATGAATCGTAATCTCCGTGGAAGGAGAAGCCCATGTATTTTATCTTGCCTGCTTTACGGGCCGCCTCCATCCTGTCCAGCAGGTTGTGCTTCAGTATGGTGTTTTCCCATGCATGCCCGTTGAGAGAATGCAGCAGGTAAAAGTCAATATAATCGGTCTGCAGTTTACCCAGCTGTTCATCCAGCAGCCTGTCGAAATCGGCAGGCTCCTTTATCAGCCAGACCGGCGATTTCGTCGCCAGGGCCGTCCTGCTCCTGTATCCATCCCCGAGCGCCTTCCCCACAAGGATCTCGCTTTGTCCGCCGTGATAGCCATAGGCCGTATCGATATAGTTTACCCCCATATCTATGGCATGTCGGATCATCCTGATAGCTTCAGGTTCATCTATGCTGCTGTCGAACCTGTTGCCGGGGCCCTGGATCTGCCTTGTCGGAAGCCTCATTGCCCCGAAGCCCAGCGCCGACACTTTGAAGTCCAGTTTTCCGAACGGTCTGTATTTCATAAAAGCCCTCCTGTCCCTGGTATTGATTTAGAAATGTCTTTATGTATTTACATTTATTCCGGAAGAAAAGCTGCGTTATTTATATAATACTATTAATGTTCCGGTAATAGCAACCGGCATAAAAAATCAGGGCCGTCGGTTCCATACCGGCAGCCCTGATTTGGTGCGCCCAGCAGAACTCGAATCCACAACCTTCTGGTCCGTAGCCAGACGCTCTATCCAGTTGAGCTATGGGCGCATGACTCTCCGCGATCCGGCGTGCTGAAAAATCAGCTTGCCGTCACCGCATATAATATAATAATACTTTCTCGCACTAAAATCAACTGTATTTATGTGGTTTGGCTCTTTTTTGTATGCTATAATAAGTTGAAGACAGCATCCGCAAGGATAGTAAATGTTTGCTTATCAGTGAGGTCTTTTGGACATGGTATTTGACGTTAACTTCTCCATGCTTTACTCCGATACCCTGGTACCGGATGTTTTCATATCGGAATACATGCCGTCACTGGAAAGTGATTTTGTAAAGGTATATATATATTGCCTCTTTCTCAGCAGGTACAGGAAAAACATGACCCCGGAGATGCTCGCAAAAAAGCTGGAACTTAGGACGGAGCGGGTGAAAGACGCCCTGACGCGGCTCGAGGACCTCGGGCTCATAACCAGGAGCGCCGACGGAAATGAAATAATCATCTGCGACGTCAAGGAAAAAGAGATCAGGAAGGTCTACAGGGCCAAGACAACATCAACTCCCGAAGAAGCTGAGCTCAGCATGGAAAGAAGCAAAAAGCGCAGCAAGTTCATTTCCAGCATAAACAACGCATTCTTCCAGGGGGTGATGTCGCCTTCATGGTATACGGATATCGACGCATGGTTTGACAAATACGGATTCGAAGAAGATGTGATGTATGCCCTTTTCAAGCACTGCTATGATCATAACGGGCTGTCCAGGCAGTATATAACGAAAGTTGCCGACAACTGGTACAGCAAGAACATCAGGAACAGCTTCGACCTGGACAGGTATTCCATGGAAGCCCAGAAGATCAAGGACATACGCGGCATGATCATGAAAAAGCTAAGGAGGCGGGGATCGCTTACGGAATACGAAGACGCCTATATCGAAAAATGGGTATCGGAATACAACTTCGATGCTGATATAATAGAGGAAGCATTGAGGCGGACAACGTCGGCACAGACCCCTAGTTTTGAATACATAAACAGGATCCTGACCAACTGGCATGAAAAAGGCTATAAAACAAAAGAAGAGATACTCGCTGCCGAAAACACCGCCAAGGTCGCAAAACATGCCAAACCCAGGGCTAAGGAAAGCGCCGTCCCACAGAAGGGCAATTTCGAGCAGCGGAAATATGATGACGAATATTTTGACAAGCTTTACAAGGATGTCTGACGGGACCGGAACAGGCTGTCAGCGCGCAGGATCTCAAATGCCTGCATGAAGCGCATGTCGGTGTCTGCATATAAGTATCCGGAAAGGATGATAGCCATCAGTATCAGTTACAGCATACACCAGATGATCAGAAATGAACTGGATAAAAAGCGCCGTAAGGCAATGGACGAGCTGGAACGAAGGAAAGCCGAGCTTTACAGTCGTTTTCCCCGCCTTGATGAAATAGAGAATGAGATAAACACAGCCGGCTTAAGGTACAACAAGGCTATCCTGATGGGTAAAGTGCCTGCCGACAGCGCGGCGGAAGAACTTACACAGAAAATAGAAGAACTGGTGGAGGAACGCAGACAGATCCTCACAGCCAACGGTTATCCAGCTGATTACCTGGTACCCGTGTTCGAGTGCAGCAAATGCAGCGATACCGGCATAATCAGTTCGCCCGACGGAAAAGGCGATATTTTGTGCGTATGTTACAGGCAACTGTTGCTGGATTACCTGTACGACAATTCAAACCTGAGCATCAGCAGGAATGACGGATTTGCCAGCTTCAATACAGATCTTTACCCGGACACGGTCGATGAAGAGCGGTATGGCATCAAAAAATCCCCCCGCAGGCAGATTATCGGTATCCTGGAAAACTGCAGGCAATTCACGGAAAGGTTCGGCGACCCTGAAACCAGGAACCTCCTGTTCTGCGGCCCGACAGGTACAGGCAAGACCTTCATGGCCGGATGCATAGCCATGGAACTGATGAGAGCTGGACATACGGTGCTGTATTTCACAGCCCCGGCTCTGTTCAACACGATATATGAATACAGGTACAATTCCGGCAATAACGAGGAATGGGATCCAGGCACATACAAAAACATCCTTGAGGCTGACCTGCTCATCATAGACGACCTGGGGACGGAATCTCCCTCGGCAATGCGCTACGCGGAGCTGCTGAACATACTCGACACCAGGACATCCAACGACATCCGCAAACCCTGCAAGACGATAATAGCCACTAACATAGACCTGCGCAATCTTTTCGAATACTACGACGAGAGGATAGTGTCGCGGATAACCGGCAGTTTTGACATATACCGCTTTGCAGGCGATGATATCCGGAATCTCAGGAGGCAGTCCTGACCTGTCGAAGATGCACCGGATCGTCGCTCAGTCCGGTATCATACGGATCCCACCAGCAATTTGAATGTTTCGGTGACAATATTCTGTATTCCAAGGAATGCGGTTGCCTGGACGTAAAACCAGAGCAGTATCATAAGGATCGCAGGCAGCAGCCACAAAAGCCCCTTTGCCTTTCCCCGCGTCTCCACCTCTCCCGCAGGTTCCTGCTCATACGGTATCGGCTTCGGGGGGACAGGGTTCACTCTTGTCAGCAGGAAAACCATAAGTATGAAAATTACCGCCGCAAAAAGGAACATAAAGCCGTAGATCATGAATACGATTATCAGTTCCTCCTTCGACAGCATGGAGAATGTGTCGAACACTTCGCTGAAATCCACTGAACCGGACGTCGGTCCGCCTGAAGGCTGGATAGCTTTCAGCAGTTTTTCCGAAATATATGATACGGTCACTGCCACCGCGTTGTTCGTAAAATGAGCGAGGATGCCGCAGTACAGTGAGTTGGTCCTGTATACTATATATCCGATCAGCGCTCCCAGCAAAAATGTCCCGAATATCTTCTGAAAGTCAAGATGGGTAAGGCTGAACAACAGGGCTGCCAGGAGTATGGACCGGGCCGCACCGAACCTTTCGAACGACCGCTGCAGTACTCCCCTGAACAGGACCTCCTCGCAGATCCCGGCACTGCCGGCGATGACGAGCAGGTTCACGACGAACTGGGCATCGTTTTTGGCGGAAGGGAGCGATGAAACAAACACTTTTCCGAATATCGAGTTCACAAGGAACAAATTCAGCACATTGAACAATGCCGCCACTGGAACGGCAAAAATCATGATGCCGATAACGACGGGGATATTTGCAGGCCTGAACGGGCCAAGCCTGAGCGCCTCTCTGAACCTTACCCCCGATAATGCCGTAAACACCAGCGCCGGCAGCAGCATGATCCCGAATTCAGTGATAAGTATGCCGGAATAGAACTCTCTCGACTGGACCCTGTATCCAAGAAAAATGAAAAGTATGATAACTGCCGAATATAAAATACATGCCCCGGAAATCCCCGGCCAAAGATTTTTTCTGTCATCTGCGGCCAGGCCGGCCGTGGCTTTCCCGCCGATACCTGTCATGGCGCACCTCCAGAGACAGAGCCGCTCTTATTACAGACGGCTCATCTGTCAGACTAACTCTTTATATATTACCGTTTTATCTAAAAAATTGCAAACAGTTCCATCTGGACTGTTTGCCTTCTGCATGCAGCCTGCCCTTTTCATCCCGGTATTTTCAGCGCACCACGGTTTGTATTGCGTAACCGTCGGATCATCACAGTTGACCCGAACGTGCGATATTCACATTGTCAGCACTCCGTTGGGCGTATTTACGATCATCAGGATATCTTCTTCCTCCCCTGTAACCGCATTGATGTAAACGATAAAATCCTTTTCTTCAAGCTTCCCCTTGAATTCGTAGCAGAAGATCTCCTTCCTGTATTCCGTGGGGATGTATGCCAGCCCTGAGCTGTATACCTGCATGTTGTCGTTGACTTTTTTCCTGGCTTCCTCCATGCTGATCGCCGGCTCAGGGATATCACGCTCCGTATGGTTCATGAGATATTGCCTGGCCTCCATGCCGACGATCTCCCCGTTGTCGAGAGCTACCTTCAGTTTGATAAGGTCAGGATACATGGTTACATCGTCCTGCCTGTAGGCGTAATTTATGGTCGCGGTATTGTCATTCTTTAAATAATAGGTATCCACCATTCCGTCAAATCCCTTTTCTTTCAGGAATTTGATCCCGGCGGCCTTTGCCTTTTCCATGTCCAGTTTTTCTTCTTTGACGGGCCTGTTGTTGAGCATCCAGTTTACATGGCCGCCTTTACGCGTCACACTGATATAGACCGACTGGTCTTCGGGGGCGTCCTTGAGCTTCACTTCGAAATCGAATGTTTTGATCTGTCCGTGCTCGTTTTTGCCAAGGTCCGTCACTTCCCTGACCCGGTCCCTGCCAAAGAATTCGTATACCTTCTTTTTTGCCGTTTCCGCGTCTATTTCATCTCCTGTCAGTCCACGTGCCTCGCCTGAGGTCATGTGATCCGAGAAAGGTCCGTCATATATCAGTGTCGGATAATCCTTGAAATTTTCTCCGACAGCTTCTATCTTTTTCATCATTTCCCCGGGCTTTGTCTTGCTGAACAGCTTCGTGCCCTTGTTCGCAAGTTCGCCCCATCTGAGCCTGCCGGCATTGAGGTCTTCCTGCAGTTCGCCAAGACTTTTGTTTAGGGATACCGCATAATCATGGAGTTTTTTCAGAGTCTCGTACTGCTCTTTGCTCAGCGGTTTTCCCCTGATATTCTGGTTATCCAGCGAAAGGCTCAGATCGCTGAGCTGCGTAAGAAACTTGAACGTGCTTGCCAGTACCGGCTGTGATATCGGCAGCTGCCCCAGGTTGGTCTGAGCCAGGCCGGCCTGTCTCCAGGCTTCCTGCAGGGTGATGGCGGTCCTTTCTCTGGTCGTGCTGACCATGGACTTCGCAAGGAGCGATTCCACATTGTGCACATAGCCCACCATCTCGAAAAAAGCCCTGTTGTACTGGCTGTCCAGTTCCTGCCTCAGATCCGCCGCCCTCCTGTAATTATAATAGCCCCAGGATGCCGCAGCTACGAACAGTGCCAGCAGGACAGCATATATTTTTATATTTGAGTTCTTTGCCTTTGACGGCCGTTTTTCAGAATCAGGCAATCCATCCCGCGTATCCACCACAATTACCTCCTCAAACCTTAAGGACGTCTGCTGTTATTCTTTCCGAATGAAGCAAATCTGTCCTGCTTATTTTTTGCACATCAGGTGAAATTATTCGAATAAGAGGATTAACGCAGCCTGCACTTTTTCACGCGGCTGACAGGCTGCATTCCGACGGTGGTCTGCGGGACAGGTATGTTGACAGTCTGCATGGAATGCATGAAAATCACCGGAAAACTGCCATATGCCGTAAAGTAAGTCTGAAGTTACATAGCAAGCCGGATCTGTAGCTTTGCAGCAAACCCAAAGGCTTGCGGCAAACCTGACCGGAAGGGATAATGAACGGCGGATCAGTAGGATCAGTTGAATATCCTTCGTGCCATTACTGCGATACCGTCGGGATTTTCACGATAGAGGTCGCCGATCGCGACATAACCGGTTTTCCTGCCGGCATAGATGTAATTGCTGCCCCCTGTACATATTCCAACGCTCGTGATCTTCACTTCCCCGCTTTCAGCTTCCTCGTTCCCGGCTGTTCCAGGAACGGCAGCCGTTTCTGAAAGGAATACCAGGTCACCCACCTGGACTTTTTCAAGGGGTATTTCCTCGCCTGAGTTGAGCTGACCCTCAAGGGTTATCGGCAGATCCACCCCGTTTATCCTGGCGCAGATATATACAAGACCGGGGGCATCGATCCCCAGTGAGGTCAGACCGTTGAGCATAAAGCTTGCCCCCTTGAATTTCAGTGCCGTCGCAGCGAAGTCGCTGGCATTTGTGGCGGGTATCTCACCATTGGGCGGATCGATGCGTATGATGCCGCTTCCCTTGAGCCACCCGGTCCTGTTTCCCGGCAGGAAGACTTCATAGGCATCATCTCTGCTGTTGAATGCATAGAATTCCGTACCCATGTGAGCGTTGACCATGGTGGCGCCGCTGCCGGGCCTGGAATACACAGTCTTTTCCTTGCTCGTCACAACGATCCTGTAGGTATACACCCTGCCTGAAATGCTCGATATGTCATCAGAGATGAATTTCGACCTGATCCACCCTGTTATTCCGCTGATCGTCTTCACCCTGGCCCACCCGCTTTTTTGGCTGATGACGCTGACAGGCTGGTTGCAGAGCACCTGGGTGACGCGCATGGACTTGACGTCAGGCTCCTCGTATACATCTGCCACGCTCACGGTCACGACCGCCGTGTTTTTATCCAACGGGATCCCATGGATGTACTCGATGGTTTGACCTCTGTTTTCACCGGTTTTATCGGCGGGTTCCTCCAGGACAGCCTGCCTGGCCCTGTCGCCGCATCCGACGGACAGTATGGACAGGAGCAGCATTATGATCAGCAGCACGGCTGCTTTTCTGTGTTTTTTTCGTCTGTATGCCGGTTTCATTTTACAACTCCACAAAATACATTTCATTCCCGTAAATTTCCCGTACCAGCTCCACTTCCCGCATCTTACAGGTAAACAGCAGTATTTGCCTGTCCCTGTGCTCTCCATACAGGTATTTTAGCGCAAATTCGGTCCGTTTGTCATCAAACTGTGAAAAAACCTCGTCCATGACCAACGGCAGGCTTTCACCGCCTGATGTCAGCATATCGGCTGTCGCCAGCCTCAGTGCCAGGTACATCTGGTCAGCGGTACCGCTGCTGAGGACCGAAACGCTCCTGACATCTCCTGCCTGCGGATCTGATACTTTCAGCAGCAGTTTGTCATCTCCCCTGAGGTCGGTATACCTGCCGCCGGTAAGCCCTGATATTATGACGCTCATGCGGCTGTTAAGTTCCGGCGCATTACTGAGCCTTATCTCCCCCGCAGCTTCGGTAAGGACTTCAAGAGCCAGTTTCAATGCCTTTCCGGTATTCTCAAGTTCAATGATCCTTCTCCTCACCGCAGCCATCTCTTCTTCAACACGCTGCAGCCTGTCTGCCTGCTCCCTGTCTTCGTCAAGCTGACCTTCACAGTACTTCTCTCTCAGCGCCGCATCAAGCTTCTGCCTCCGCAGGCTTTCCGTTTCGCTTCTCCATCTCTCTTCGAGCCAGTTTATGTCAGAATCGTATATAAGTTCATCAAGTTCATGCTGTAAAATGAATCCGGGCAAAAACTCATCCATGGCTTCAGCTGTGGCAGCAGCTTCGTCGAGGCCGTACTGGAGCTGATGGCTCAGCCTTTCAAGCCCGGTCCTGACCTCTTCCAATGCCGCCCTGACGTCTGCTGCGCTCCCGGCTTTTACTCCGCAAATCACTGACACTCCGGAAAGCAGGTTGCGCCTGGCCGCTTCGAGTGCAGCCGCCTTTTCATCGGTATACCCGGCCATGATACCATGTCCGGCTTCCTCACCTGCAGCTCCGGCACCTGGTCCCGGCGCCGGTCCGTCACCGGACGCCGCATCTCTCTCCGCATCCACGCCGGAAAAACGATCCATATCACCTGCGCGTATACCATCCGGGCCCCGGGCTGCATTAAGGTTCCTGCGCCTGACGAATATGTCCTTGAGCAGCTTCGCGCAAACCAGGACGCATACGGGCAACACAGCAGCATAAACCTGCGATGGTATTGGAATCATGCCGGATATGCTTCCAGGAGCAAACAAAAGCACTCCGGATATCATCGCCAATGCAGCACACAAAATCAACAGGACAGTGGGCGCATTTCCTGCAAACATTTTTCCTTCGCCGGCATATCCCTCAGGCTGCACAGCGTATTCTGCACCCGGCTGCCGTACGGTTTTGCCGGAGCCATGCCCGGGGGAGTGCAGCCTGTCAAGGGCCGCTTCGATCTCAGCAAGCTGCTTTGCCGTTTCAATGAGCCGGGCCTCCTTTTTCATCCCTTCATCTATCTTTTTCCTGGTTTCTATGAGCTCCCCGATTTTTGCAAGCAGGTGTTCCTGCAGCTCTAACCGTCCCAGTTTCGTTTTTATCTCCGAAAGTTCCCGGAGCAGCTTCTCTTTCTCCTTCTGCTTTTCTGTGAGCGTCCTGTGCTCCGCCTCAAGCCTCTTCAACTCAGACTGCAGCCTGTCCAGGGGCTGTACCCTGGACCTTTCGGTTCCCACCCTGTTTTTGATGGCATTGTTCAGTGCGGTTTCAGCCCTCTGGTAGACCAGGCCGTCTGTATCAGGGTTGTCCATGTTCACGAGCCTGGCCGCCAGCACCGATGAATTGCCGCTGTCAAGCCTTATTGCCTTCTGCCTGATGAAGACTGTATTTTCAAACGTTGCTTCGTCCATCCCGAGATGTGTTTCCCCCACCAGCGGCTGTTTGTCCCTGCCGAAGCTGAAAAGGGGGGTTATGTCATTATAGCTGGCGTCATACACGGCAACGGTGTTCCGGGAGAAATCCCGCTCCAGCCTGAAAGAATCGCCGTTGTCCAGCGTGTATGTGATGGCTCCTCCATACGGCGGTCCGTCCCACGGCATAAATCGCTTCAGCGGGGAAGGCAGGCCTGCTGTCGAACTTCTCCCGCCTTTGAGGCCATAGAACATTGCGGTGATGAACGACTGCATTGTCGATTTCCCGGCCTCATTCGGACCGTATATCACGTTCAGCCCCCTGCCGAATGTAAACGTCCGGTTTTTCAGTTTTCCGAAGCCCTTGATCTCGATACCGTTTATATGCATACCTTTCCCTCATCGATAGCCTCAAGCCCGTAATATAGCGCTTTCATCACCAATGCCGCCTCGTCATCTCCGGCTGCGGATGCCCTCTCAAGCATCTTCCTTGTAAAGAGTCCCCTTAGCCCCTTTTCGCGCGATATCGCATCCAGGTCGTAATCCGGGTTGGTCATGTCGGTTATCTTCAGGTAGAACGCCAGATCTTTCAGCCTGTCGGCCATTTCTTCAGCGTCGATCTGCACACCGGGCGGCAGATACCCCGTGAGCGTTACCCTGAAAAGGTCGGATGTACTTCCGGTCCTGCAGATTTCCGCGGCAACGATGTCTGCCGCCTGTCCGCTGTTCAGGCATCCGCTTACATCCACTGACAGTTCCGCGTAGCGCCTGGCACATACGGAGATGAACTCTGCGCGGACTGATCCCTTACCGCCGGGCTCCTTCACTATCTCCGTGATGAAAGCACCGTGGTCGCCAGGCTCGTCGAAACCCAGTGGTTCCGGGCTGCCTGCGTTGTAAAATATCCCCTTCGCTCCGCCTGCCGTGATCCTTGAATGGAAATGCCCCAGGGCACAGTAATCAAAGCCCTTTTTCGCGACATCTGAACCGGATATCGGCTGGAAAGCGTTTGGATCGAAAGGCATGTCCGGTGTACCGTGATGCATAAGTATATTTATACGCGAAGGGTCGGCCACACCTCCGTCAGGGCCGCCGCAGACCCGTGTGCCTGTCCTGTCGTGTTCGAAAACATCGCTGCTTCCAAGTATACGGACATTGGGCGGCCACAGGTGTTCTGAATAATACGACCCGGGCAGTTTCGGGTCATGGTTCCCGGGAATGATCAGCACAGGCGTGTCCCCCAGCCTGGCAAACTGGCCGCAGATATAGTGGATCGTACTTTTCCCGATATATCCGTGTTCATAAAGGTCTCCACAGACAAGCACCAGGTCGACATTTTCACCTATGGCCAGATCCACCAGCCGCTCCAGTGCCTTTTTCAGATCAAGCCTCCTCTGCGACGGCTTCCCCTCCATATCTGAAAGCGACGTGAACGGCGCATCCATATGCAGGTCTCCGAACTGCAGAAACCTGACTCTCATCCCGGTTCCCCCTTTGCCATTAAATTTGACCTTTCAGGTTTAAAACTGCATTCACTTCATGTACCTTAATCCGTTCCTGACGTTTCTATCACCACGAAAGCCACGGCATAGCTGCCGCAGTGCGACAGGCTTATATCGATGGATAATGCTCCCATAGTCCTGAAGATTTCAAGCGCTCTTCCCGTCAGGAACACTCCGGGCTTTCCCTTTTCATCGTTCCTTATCTCGATATCCTTCCACTCCAGGCCGTCAGACATCCCCGTGCCCAGGGCCTTGAGTACGGCTTCCTTGGCAGCGAACCTGGCGGCATAGCTCTCATACCTGGCCCGGTTCCTGCCCTCGCAGTAGCTGATCTCATGCCCGGTGAAAACCCTGTTCCTGAAACTTTCCAGTTCTTCCAGGGACTTTCTGATCCTGTCGATCTCTATGATATCCACACCGCACCGTATCGCCATTTGTTCTCTTCACAGCTCCTTTTAATGTCTTATGACACATGTCCTGTGACACGGCTTTTTCTTGTTTCCCCGTTACAGTCTTTCCGGCGCCGTACCTGCCTTCCCGGCACTTTCAGTTCCCTTTCCCTGTACTGGCCCCGTTCCCCCGGCGCTGTCCGGTTCCCCTTTCCCGGTACCGTTCATGACCTTCCGTTCTCCCTACCTATTGACAACATATCACAGTTCTCTTAACAAGAAAAGTGAAACAGGGGGCAGGAATCTGCAAGTCCGTTACCTGTCCCCTGTAACTGTACCTGTGGATTACATTATTGATTTTCGTTCTGAATCCCGGCTTTAAGTCTTTACTCCGTCTTCATCGCTCCGCTTCTGTTGTACCGTTCCCGTCTGCCGGACGATCCCCCGCAATATGAACGAGCAGCCCAGGTTCAGATCCGAAGCTTGTTCCTGCGCCTTTCATCCAGCACGGCATCCAGCGCCTCCGCCTCGTTCACCGCCGTTTCAAGCTGTTCAAGCATCTCTTCGTTTTCTATGCTGGACATTATCTGGTGTTTGAACATGTTCACCGTGCTCTCCATGTAATCCAGCCGGGCGCTGATCCTTTCAAGGTCCTTTTTCTCTTCCTTCATCCTTTCGATCAGCCTGGTGTCCATATCGATGATCTTCCTGATGTCGTCGGCCATGCGCTCGTCCCTGGCAAAGCCGAGCTTCCTTGTGTTGGCATTTATCCTCGCAGTTATGGCGCCGACATCGACGCCGCTCAGTTCGCGGTTCCTTATGCAGAAGTTGTTCAGCAGCTTCAGGTAGGCTATCACCAGGTTCAGCGTCTGCTCAACGATCTTTTCCTTGAGATAAGAGGGTTCTCCCGACGAGTAGGAGGCAAAGATGTCGTTCTTGTCCTCCATCACCTTTCTCAGCTTGAGGAGATATGTATTGTTGGTGTTCCTTTTTGCCTCCCCGGCAAGCCGGTTGGCCAGGCGGTCCAGTTCGCGGATCTTCCTGAACTTTTCCTTCTGGCTGAATTCATTATGGAAGTCCTTGCTTAAGAGGGTCTGTATCACAAAACCGATATAAACAGCCAGGCCTCCTGCGAAGGCCAGTCCGCCGGGCAGTTTTTCAATGCCGAACAGCGCAGGGAGAGCCAACGCACTGTTCAGCAGCGTCAACAGTACCCACGCGGCGATCAGTATTACTATATTCCTCAATTTGAGCAATGCGCTCAGAACCATCCTGGCCCTCATTGGTCCAACCACCATTCCTGATTATACATGAACTGTCTGTTCACTCCCTGATCCGGCGATGCGCTTTCCATGTGCCGGTACCGTGCGACATCACCGGGCAGCACTGACGGCTGTTACTGGGAAACCTTGTTCTCTGCCTTTTCCTTTACCTCGAAGCCCTGTTCGCTTGTAAGCATGGCTTCCGCACGGGCCTTCGCCCTTTCTCTTGCAGAGTTCATGTCGAGCCTCTTCAGCTTCAGATCCAGGTTGTTTTCGCTCAGCGATTCCATGGCATTTGCACGGGCGGTCTTCCTGTTCACCATTTCCCTTGCCCTTTCCATGCTTTCGTTCACGCTGCTGACCTTGCTGCTCCTTGAAGTGTAGCGGGCATTGACAGCATTGATGTTTTCCCTGAGCTGGGCCATCTTGGCCTGGGACTTCAGCGTCTTGAGTTCGTTCAGCTTGGCGTTCATTTCGGACTCGAAAATTTTGTAGTCCTCCCTGATCCTTGCCACTTCTGCCATAGCCGACTCGTATGTCGCCTTATGCGTTTCAAAGGTGGACTGATACTCCTCCTCCTGCATGAGCAGCTCTATGAGAAGTTCCTTATCGCCCTGTTTCTGGGCGCTTTCGATCCGTGCCCTGACAGCTTCGAGATTCTTTTCAGCATTTTTCATTTCGATCTTTATCAGTTCGGCATTGGTCTGGATCTCGATTATCTGCTGCTCGGCTTCTTTTCTTGCCTTCTCGATCTGGTTCTTAATGTCTTCAAACAAAAGCTCCGGATTGCTCTCCTCGATCCCTCCGAGCAGCCGGCTGAAAAATCCCCTGATCAAAGCACCGAGTCTTCTGAAAAAACCCATAATGCTTGCCTCCCCGTAAAATATTTAGCCATTAAAGCTTATTCATATTCTTAATTTATAACAAATAATTCCCAATGTAAAGTAAAACAAACCATCCGGGGCGATTATCTGTCGTCCATGTTCCTTTCATCCAGCAGGCCCTTGTATTTATCCGGAAGCAAATCCTTGTCGTCGCATTCCTCGATTGCCAGCATGGTCATGAACTGGACCTGCTGCGTGCTTGGGCGGCACCTTTTTATTGCCTCGGAAATGATGTCGGCGGTGAGGACAGTTCCTTCCCGGTCATCCTCACAGGCCAGTTCATAAGCCTTCCTCACGACGGTCTCGATCTCGGCCCCGGTATAGTTCTCCGTTTGCTCTGCAAAAATCGAGAAATCCTCCACATCTGTCTCAAACCTGTATTTGTTGATAATTATCCTGAATATTTCCGCACGCTCCCCGGCGTCCGGCAGAAGGATCGGTATCTTCTTGTCGAACCTCCCGGCTCTCTTGAGCGCCGGGTCCATCAGGTCCGGCCTGTTGGTGGCCGCGATGAAGATGACCTTGCCCCTGTTGCTGGTGTTGCCGGTAAATTGCAGGAATTCGCTGAATATATTCCTGCTGACGCCGCTGTCGCCGCTGTCGCCCCTCCGGAATGCCTGGTCGATCTCGTCCACGAACACTATGACCGGGTGCTGCGACTGGGCGCCAAGCAGGCACTTTTTGAAGTTCTTCTCGCTTTCCCCGACGTACTGGCCGAGTATCCTGGACATATCTATCTTCACGCAGTTGAAGCCGCTGGCCTTGGCGAGCGCATACACGAGCAGAGTTTTACCTGTTCCGGAAGGCCCGCAGAGCAGTATGCCCATAGGGACGCGCCTTAAGTCCCCGCTCCGTATCGGGTAGACCACGTTTTTTAGCAGGTATTCCTTTGCCTTGTCCATCCCGCCTATGTCTTCGAAACCTATCTCGGGATAGATGAACTCAAGCACGTCCCCGTATTCCTTCTGGAGCACAGAGTGTTTCTTTTCCTTGATGAAATCAAAGCTGACAGGTATACCTTCAGCTTCAGACTTCAGCTTTATATCCTTTATCGACTTCTTGCTCAGCCCGGACGAAAGCTTGGCAAATTCGTCGGCAGTGATCTCGGCTTTCACCGAGCCGTCGCTGAGCAGGTACTCGATATATTCCCTGCGCTGTTTTTCATCCGGCAGGCCTACGAATATGGGCTCTATCCTGTAGGATGACTTGAGGACTTCCCTGCTGACGTCTGCCAGATTGTCTGCAAGCATCATGATGCAGCTTCCCACGGAAGAGATCTTTGGGCTTACGGACCATTCGCATATCCAAATCAGCGCTATCCTTTCCTCAAGCGTCATGCTCCCGATATCACCGGCAGGTATTATTTTTTCGACATGGTCGATGAAAAGCGCCATTTTCGTGTTTTTCAGCGCCCTGTCAATGTATGGGAACAACCTGGACGGCATGGCATTCATCATGTTGGATGCCTCGTTGGACGTGATTATGTTGAATTCCTTCTCCATGCCCGCGTCGAGGAAAGTCAGCCCCCTTGAGATGTCGTAGAACGCGACGATCCCAAAATTCCTCTTCTTTATGAATTCCTCATAGATATATCTGTCCATGTACCTGTAATTGTCCACAAGATCGCGGACATTGAAATAAAACAGGAACTCATGGGAAATTCCTGACCTGTATTTACTTAAAAAACTGTCATACCAGAATTCTTCGGACAGCACCACAATACCTCCGTTCCATCCGCAAAGCCTGACAATACACTTCCATGCGGCACATCTCCACAGCCGGAACTGCCTGGCTGCAATTCCATGATGCAATCAATAATACGATAAATATCATCAAATGTTTGACAATATCGCTACTCTGTTTCTGTTATTTTTTGAGCATTACCTGCAAACAATACTGTCAGGCAAAATGAATCACGAAAAAAATAACCACAAGGAGGATCCACATGGAAGAAGTTTTCATGGTCCCATCGATAACCTGCAGCATCTGTTCCAGCCGCATCAGCAGCGAACTTGGACGGCTCGAAGGCATCAGCGGCGTGGACATCGACCTCAAGACCCAATCGGTAAGGGTCACGTATGATCCTGACCGGCAGAGTCCGGCTGACATCAGGAGAAAGATCGCGGAGCTTGGCTACGAGGTAATGGAGTGATCATCTCCACTGCCTCGCCCTATTTGCCCGCTTCGCTGTGTTTTTTCTTCAGCGACCTTATGATGGATTCCTCCTGGTTCTTTATATGGCGCTGTGCAACTCTCATCGCCGTTTCCGGGTCTCCGGCGATTATGGCTTCGTATATTTCCGTGTGTTCCCTTATCAGTTCCTTTGAACTGCTGTAATCCTTGATATATACGACCCTGAATCTCTGGACCTGTTCTCTCAGGTTGTTTGAAATCTGTATCAGTTTGTCGTTCCTCGATGACCTGTAGATGACGTCGTGAAACTCAACGTCTTTTTTGATGGATCCCTGCAGGTTCTCCTTTTCGACGCAGTTTATGAACTGGTCGAGAATATGCCTGAGTTCCTTCTTTTCGTCTTCGCTGATCCTCGTTGCGGCAAGCGACGTCGCAAGGCCGTCCAGCGTTGCACGGACCTCAAGTACATCCATTATGTCCTTTACTGAAAGCTCCGCAACATGCGCCCCTTTTCTCGGGAGCATCTCTACCAGGCCTTCGAGTTCCAGCTTTCTGATCGCCTCCCTTACCGGTGTCCTGCTGACGCCCATTTTCTCTGCAAGCTGCACTTCCATGAGCCTCTGCCCTGGCTTCAGCTCACCAACGATGATGGCCTCTCTCAGAGTATCAAAAATCACATCCCTCAGGGGCTTGTAATCGTTCAGATTGACCTTCGACAGCTTTCCTGCCATTGCTGTACATCTCCTTTACCCGCATTCCGCGTTTTTCAGCGATTCCTCTCAGACTGTTTCTGCAATGAAGCATTCCCATTCCCGGTATCCTGAGAGCTTCGCATGTGCCTTCTGCGCTTTCTCCCGGTCGGCGAACAGTCCGAAAACGGACGGTCCGCTTCCGCTCATCAGGCAGGCCTCTGCGCCTGCCTCAGCCATGCGGTTTTTAGCAATTCTTACAATCTCATACCTGCGCATCGTTACGGTTTCCAGAACGTTCTTCATGTAAAACGATGCCGTTCTGAAATCCTTTTTTGCCAGCGCTCCGATCAGCTTTTCGGTATCAGGCCTGTCGCGCTCCGTCACCTGCGACAGATCGAACTGGCTGTATACCCAGGGTGTGGATACTGTGATATCCGGCCTGACGATCACAACATCGATCCCGCTGAGATCCGGCATGGGAGTGAGTATCTCGCCGATAC
Source organism: Bacillota bacterium (assembly GCA_029778665.1). GTDB lineage: Bacteria > Bacillota > Clostridia > Acetivibrionales > DTU013 > DTU013. Next base: position 19,471 of record JAKOPX010000094.1, read on the forward strand.
CTTCCGCGAGCCTGGTCCCGCCCTCGATGCAGTACGGCACGTCCGCCCCTATCTGCAGCCCCAGCTGTTTCAGTTCCGCTGAGTCCAGGCCCAGAGCATACAGTTCATTGATCCCTTTCAGCACTGCGGCCGCATCAGCGCTTCCTCCCGCGAGTCCGGCCGCTGCCGGTATCCTTTTGATGAGCTTTATCCTGAGGCCTCCTGCCAGGCCGAATCGCCCGAACATCAGCTCCGCTGCGCGCCATGCGGTATTCGTGCTGTCAGCGGGCACCATCCCGCCGCTGCATTCCAGGTGTATACCTGCTTCGCCTGTCGCTTCAAGGCATACGGTATCATGTAGAGAAACCGTCTGCATTATCATCCTGAGTTCGTGGTAGCCATCTTCCCTTCTGCGGATGACATCAAGAGAGAGGTTGATTTTCGCATAAGCAGGTATTTCAATGTAAGACATCATAACCTCGGCACACACAATTTAATGTATATTATATACAAAAAACATGGCCAATACAATAAAAAGTGCCAGGCTGAATGTTTGCGCCTGGCACGTCAGTTGATCAGTCACAGCTGATCAGTCTCAGGTAATTTTTCACAGTCTCCTGGTGATGATTATGCGGCTTCCGGGAACGATCTGTTCGGTTTCATACAGGTCGTTATTTTTCAGTATTTCGTCGACGGTCGTGTAATATCTCTTGGCTATTTTCCACAGGGTGTCACCGGGTTGCGTGAAGTAGATTATTATGCTGGGCTGTACCGCAGCCCGCTTTTCATCGAGTGGCTGCTCCTGGGCCTTCACGATCACCGGCACCGAAATCTGTTTGCCTACCCTGGTTTTTATGCCTACTACGAGGCGGACCTCCACTTCCCTGGAGTTAACTATGCTGTAGCTGTAATGGTCTATATCCATTTCTACCTCGAGGTTCATGCCCTCTTTTGCGCCCTTTACCTCGATCGACTGCCTGAAAGGTATTTCCCGTTCAGTGCAGTATACCGGCTGCCCCTCGCTGGAGGCCAGGTACAGAACGTTGCAGACAGCCACACCTTCTACGGTGACGCGGTCGTCGGTTATCTCTCCTGCCGAGAGCGAAAGCTTTCCAAGTACGTTGAACAGTTCGGAGATATCCGGTGCATTTTCATCGACCTCTATGTTTTCCCTGAGCGTCAGCTGGCTGGCATTCTCGGAGACCAGTTCGTCAAGAACAAGTTCCTCTTTTTCGAGGTTAACTCTCGAATACGGGCTGTACGCATCTTCGACTAGTTCTATTTCTTTCGTCCCGTAACACTGCGCATATATGTCCAGCAACACGTCGCAGTTCAGACGTCTCAGTTCGCCGTCTCCGTCCTCTTCCGGCTCGAAGTACGCTTCCCCGATCGTGATGTCGAGGCTGCTGCTGCACGTTTCATCGATCCCCGGCATGTCGAGCATCCGCGTGAACGGTATTTCATGTTCCATGAACTGTATGCTTCGGTTCTCATTATCCGCGATGTATAAAGTGGATATGTTAAGGTTGCCCCGGACTGCGATCTTGTCGTCTCCTGCCCTGTATTCCCTGCCGGTTATCCTTATATCGTTTCTCAGTATTTCCAGGATCGCCGGTTTGCCCACCGGTATGTCGAGCGTTTCACTGATCCGGCAGTCGGTCCGGCAATCCCCCAGGAATGTATTTGCAACTGCCCTGTTCCTCAGTATCTGTATACCGTCCGAACCGGTAAGGTCTTTCGTGACATAATGCTCGACCTGTTCAGTGACCTTGCCCGAGAGGCTGATGATCGCCTTTACATTGATTTTCCTGCTGTTGAGTATCTCGTATTCAAGGTGCTCGATATCGCATCTGACCCTGCATTGCATACCCTGCCTGGTATCGGGCATTTCCATCGCATACTGGAACGATGATACGGTCGTTATACTTTTCACAGACTGATCCGGATCGTCGGAGATATAGAGTATCTTGTATCTGACCGAACCATTGACAAGCACCCTGTCCGTCGCAGCCTCGGCGCCGCTGACCCAGGCATCCCCGTCCAGCAGCAGTATCTGTGCTATGTCAGGCTTCGTATCAGGCACGATTATATCGTTTTCGACTATCGTCTGTGTTGAATCCTCACCGATTATTTTATTGATCCTGATGGGCTCACCAACCAGTTCCAGAGACATTTGAAATCCTCCCCCCGCATGACCGAATGCGTTTTCCTCTCTAAATGTATATTGACAGGACCTCTCAAATATTACTGTAAAATAGACAGGATACCGTCATTCACGATAAGCTCATTAGAAGCGCCCGCTCCCGGAAGACAGCGCAGACGTCGCATTCCAATGAAAAAAAGCCCGATCGCATGATCGGGCTTTGCAAGGCTTTTATACGTCGATCCGGCAGGTCAGCTTACGAGTATCTCCTTGTCGTCCTTGTAAATCACAAGCTCCACTGCTTTGGTCAGAATATCGGTATAGCTGAAAGAAACTCTCCTTGTTGTCTCGTACTCGTTTTCAAACCTGATGACGAAGATGCTGGGATATGAATTCTCTATGATTCCTTCCCTGATAAAAGCCTTCTTCCTGCCTTTGTTGGCCTTAAGCTGTACCCTTTTGCCTATGCAGGTTTCAATGTTCTTTTTTATTTGAACAAGGTCTCTCTTTTCAGCCATCTGATCACCTCGTCTTCTGTTTTATAAATTATATCACAAACATCATAGCTTGTCAAAAAAAAGTTAAATATTATAACAAGGGAAATTCATTTATGTCAAGTACTTTTCATAAAATCCTGTATTTTCTCCGGTCTCACCGTGATTTTTGTCACGGAAATGAGGACCGGTGACACTTCACCGGAGAAAGATGCAGGAATACTTCAGCGGGGAAAGGTATGGGGACACTTCTCAGTTGCTAAGATCTGCCTCATTGTTGAGAAGTGTCCCCATGCCATGTGCTGAATCCAATACACTCTTCTGTGTCACTAATCCTCTCAAACGTGTGGCGTTCCTCAGCCGCAAAACAATACCCGTTGCCTGGGAATGCCACCAGGCCCTAATACTCCGGCTCGGCCGGAAACCCTTCCCGATACTTGCCCCTTGTCTGTATGCCTCCTATACCAGTCTTCCCCGTTATCGTATTATTTATTACATCCTCAGCGTCCAAAACTGTGTCGACGCTCGCAAAAGCAATTTTCTGGCATACCCTTACAGGATCAAGGGCATGTATCAGGTCCCTGAACGGAGCACTTGCAAAGTTGGCCCCGGCTTTTATTATTTCATTGAACATCGACTGGCATGCGCCGGCAAAAATCACAAGGCCGTCCATGTCAGGGTTGAAGCGTCTTGCTTCTTTCACGGCTTCGACGAAATACTTCGAATTCCTGTACGATGAAATACTGTTGTAGCTGTCTTTTCCCTTGATCAAGCCGTCATGGCCGGTCAGAACCAGGATGTCCGGCCTGTGCTGCGATAACAGCGAATATACCCTGGCGGGCTGGTCTTTTTCAGGCACATATTCGCCGACCACGTCGATCCCAAGTTTTTTGTATTCAGCAATACAGTTCTCCAGATAGTCCTTGTCTCCGTCGAGATGCAGTACCTTTCCAGGTCTTTTAATCCTGTCGGGCTTTTCATTCGAGGTATCTCTATAATACGCTTTTTTTCGCCACCCCCTGCTCCTTGGCATGTAATAGCGGTAATATCTCATTTCGTACATCCGGTCTGCTGCGGTTTTTTCCGCTTCGCGCCAGCACCTGTCCCTGTATTCCCTGACCTTCACCTCGGGCTGCACTTCAAGGTCAGATTCCGGGGCGTCGGCCTCTATCCTGTAGCTGATGCCTTTGAGAGTAAGTATCTTTTCACCGTTGCGTTCCGATATGTCTACTACCTTGAAAAACACGTCACATCCGTAGGACTTTCTTGCGACTATGTCGCCTATTTTTATCCCGCTCATCCGCTCACCTGCCTTTTCACGCTTTCTTGCACGGTGAACTTTCCATGATGTCGCTTTCACCCATTTTCCTGGTTTATAATATGTAAACCGCGTAGGATTTGTTAAATTATCGTTTAGCTGTTTTCTATTGTTTTGGAACAAACGGGAATGTATAATAAGTGCAGTGAATTTATATACAGGCACAGTGCATAAACAAGCCTTAATCTGAACATGAAAGGTTGGACCTGATGCTTACGGATATAGAGATAGCACAGAAATGCGAAATGAAGCCGATTGCAGAGGTTGCTTCAGCGCTGGGTATCAGCGCGGATGAGCTCGAACTGTACGGCAATTACAAGGCAAAACTTGCGGACAGCCTCTGGCAGAGAGTAAAAAACAACAAGGACGGCAAACTGGTCCTGGTCACCGCGATAAACCCGACTCCGGCAGGCGAAGGGAAAACCACCACCACGGTCGGCCTTGGACAGACCCTGGCGGCAATGGGAAAAAAGCAGTCATCTGCCTGCGCGAGCCATCCCTGGGGCCAGTCATGGGCATGAAAGGCGGCGCCGCAGGAGGCGGTTATGCGCAGATCGTACCGATGGAGGACATAAACCTTCACTTCACCGGTGACATACATGCCGTCACTGCCGCCAACAACCTGCTTTCTGCCATCATAGACAACCACATCCATCAGGGCAACGAACTCGGGATCGACCCGAGGCAGGTAGTCTGGAAAAGGGCAATGGATATGAACGACAGGGCCCTCAGGAATATAGTGGTCGGACTCGGCGGAAAAGCCGACGGTACCCCGAGGGAGGACGGCTTCATAATTTCTGCCGCCTCAGAGATCATGGCAATACTGTGCCTTGC